>JAITJJ010000025.1 GCA_031278965.1 Deferribacteraceae bacterium | reverse complement strand
ATTAATATCAAGGGAGCGCTTTTTTCTCTCTATCCCCTCTCTTATCCTGAAAGCTGCTTGTTTTTTGACTGACCGTGGGGACGAAATATTTTATCCCCTATCATATAGCCCTTATTTGTTGCATCTCTTAAACATACGAATTAATTTAAAGTAAAAAAGGGTTTTGGAAGTTCATTTTCACTTCGTAAACAGACAGATGCCGTTGGAGCGCGTAAGCAACAGAGGGGCGGACGGGGCGGCACTTGCCATCCCTCTCAATCTTTTTGCAGCAAGCAAAAAACAGAGGGTGAATTCCTCAACTCATTGCTCATTTTCTTCAAGGGATTATCAATCTATCCCACCAGAAACATCTCGTATTCATCCCGCCAGCGGTTTTGGAGAACATCTTTTAAGAGTTTATTTTCCGGTGATTCCAACTTTGGATCGCCCTGTATAATAAGCTCTGCATCTTCTCTTGCCGAGCGGTAGATTGCGGTATCTTTCGTTATATCGGCGTATTCAAATTCTGGAAGCCCCGACTGCTTAACTCCCAGAAAATCCCCGTGCCCCCGCAGGGTGAGATCCAACTCTGCAAGCTCAAAGCCGCTATTGGTTGTTTCCATTGCCCTAAGCCTTTTCATGCCGTTTTCAGAGAGTTCCTCTGAAGCAACCAGAACGCAGTAGGATTGTTTATCGCTACGCCCTACCCTCCCCCTCAGCTGGTGAAGCTGGGCAAGCCCGAACTTGTCGGCATTATCCACAAACATTACGGTTGCGTCTTTTATATCAACCCCCACCTCCACTACCGTTGTGGAGACAAGTATATCCAATACCCCTTCCCTGAAATCTTTAAGAAGCGTCCCTTTTTCAGTAGCGGAAAGTTTGCCGTGCAATAATCCCGCTTTTTTATCAGGAAACCGCCTCTTTACTTCCGCAAAGTTCTTGACGGCGCTTTTAAGTTTTGACTTACCACTATCTTCTATGGCGGGGTAAACAAAATACGCGCGCTCCCCCTCTTTCAGGTGATCCTTGACAAAGGCAAATGCGGCATTTAAGCTGTTTGCACCGAAAACCTTAGTTATGGATGGAATGCGGCCTGGCGGCATCTCGTTTATCGCGCTCAATTCAAGGTCTCCGTAATAAGTCAGAGCCAATGTGCGGGGGATCGGGGTGGCGCTCATTAGAAGCATATCGGGGATAAACCCCTTGTTCAGCAAGGCTTTGCGCTGTCTCACTCCAAAACGGTGCTGTTCGTCTATTACGGCAAAACCGAGGTTCTTGAATTGCACATCATCTTGAATAACCGCATGGGTTCCCACCAGAAAGTTTACAGTGCCGTCTGCAAGGAGAGATTTTATCTCCCGCTTGTTTTTGGCAGTGGTGGAACCGCTTAAATACGCGGTGATGAAGCCCGCGGGGGCGGCGAATTTATCCAGCACTCTAAAATGCTGTTCCGCCAAAACCTCAGTGGGGGCAAGGAACACCGCTTGAAAACCGCACTTCACCGCCACCATTGCCGCGAGTATAGCGACTATGGTTTTCCCGCATCCCACATCCCCCTGCAATAATCTGTTCATCTGGGCGGGGGAGCGCATATCGTCATATATACTCCGCAGAGCGTCTTTCTGAGACTTTGTGAGCTTGAACGACATCAACGGAGCGATCTCATCCAAAAGGGAGCGGTCAAATTTATAAGCTATCCCCGCACTCTCCATATAACTCTTTTTGCGGAGCAGTATTCTAAGTTGAAGATAAAAAAACTCCTCATATATAAAGCGGACAAAGGCGGGGTGGGTGCGGTTTGTTATGGCATCCGCATTGGCGGTTGTAGCGGGTTTGTGCAGAGTTAAAAGGGCATCCGTAATATGGGGGAAGCGGTAGCGGAAGCGTATATATTCGGGGAGCACTTCGTTTATATCCCCAAGATACTTCTGTAAAGCGGTATTCACTGCCTTGCCGTATACTTTCTGAGAAAGCGCCGCCGAAACGGAATAAACCGGCCTGACCCCTCCTATATCCTCCGCTTTTAAAAACTCCGGGTGAAAAATGGCGGGGACGCTGTTATACAGAGTTATAGCGCCATACATATGGTATGTTTCACCCGCTTTAAGCTCCTTTGAGGGAAAATTAAAAGAAAAATTTAACCATAGACAGTGGAAATAACCTTTCTCATAGGTGAAGGCGGCGGAAAAGAGGCGTTTCCTCTGTTTTGTGTAAACTATCTCAGAAGTCCTGAACACCCCGGATAATACGCCCTTTCCCCCAAAATGACCGGGCGTTAGACTTTCATAGCGGAAGGGCAGGCACATAAGAAAAGATTTTATTGTAAAGATACCGCAGTTTTCCAGCGCCTTTTCCGCCGTTGGACCGAAGCCCGCTACATTGATAGTCGGCAGGGCAAGAAGTTGTTCTTTCTCAATGCTGAAAGCGTCGGCATCTTTCTCCAAAAAGAGCTTTAACTCTTCGATGAAAGCATCTAAAGCTGTTCTCTCATAGGTTTTGGAGTTTTGAAATCCGTTTAAATGCAAAAGGATAGCGTCGGCACTCCCGGCGGGGAGCGTATCCGCAACTTTTTTTACTCTGCTTAGGCAGTCCGCCGGAGCTTTCAGAAAGCCGGGATAGTCTTTCAGTATCTCCCCAAGTATCTCCCTAAGTTGCGGAAGTTCAAAACCAAGCAT
>JAITJJ010000183.1 GCA_031278965.1 Deferribacteraceae bacterium | reverse complement strand
TACAAGAAGACCGCCGATAACTTCGAATATTTATTAACACTCCTTTATAAGTCATTATAAACAAGCCATATTTTTAATAGAAAAGAGAATAAAGGTCTTGGATGATAACACAAGCTCTCCCTCTGTCAAGGTCAAGGTCAAGGTCAAGGTCAAGCTCTTCGGGTTGCTGCGCAAACCTTGACATCGCTGTAGGATTGGCTTAATAGGCTCGTTTTTTCTTTTTCTTTTTCTTTTTCTTTTTCTTTTTCTCTTTTTTTCTTTTTTCTCTTTTCAGAAATCTATCCCCTCCCCCAAAAAAAATAATTGTCTCCGTATACTAAATCCTTTTCGCATTTAATATTACAATCTAGTAAGGTTGATATTGAATAGCCTCCGGATGCGTTTTTCTTATTATAATACGGGTTATAGTATTATAGTATGAAAGGATAAGCATATGCATCGCCGTAATCCTTCATTATTTCACCCAGTTATAGGGTTATAGTATGAAAGGATAAGGCGTTATAAAAAGGAGTTTGCTCCTATGAATAAATTTATTTGCGCAGTTTTAACAGCAGCGTTAATTATGGCGGGACTTTACTTCGGTATAGTTTTCTCCGCTGGCTCCGTATCCAAGGATATGCCGGCGGAATATCTGCAAAATATTGATAATTGGAGCCTTGAAAGTTCATATTTCAATCCATTTATTCACATCCTTACCATAAACGGCTTTAATATCGTCTTCAACAATGAGAGAGAACTGTCCATAGGAAATATAAGGCCTTCCGGCCTCTCCCAAACCGAGTATGAATTTACCGGTTCCGCCGCTTTTGAAAATATCCTCTTTACTGCCAAGGATTTGGAAGTGTCGATAGATGCACTCTCCAGAAGTCAATTCTGTCTGGATAGCAGCAAGCTAAATAAATTTAAGATTGAACCGTCCGTCACTAATAATCCGTTTAAATATACGGACGGTTTGAAAGGGAACCATTTCCATGCGAGTTCTAAAGGAAAAGATCGTATGGCTTACGGCAATAAGATCCTTATTCAAAAAGCTGCGCGTCAATCAGAATAAGATTGCGGCTTCTTCCAGTGTTTTTATTACGAAAAAGCGAAAGTATGCCTGTGGTATTGAACCTTTATTATAGTGCTCTATCCTTCCCAGATTCGTAGAAATGCTGCAGGCGGATGCCAGTCTGCATAATTGGCAGAATGAGAGATAAATGCTACATTAAAAACAACAGATAACAGCGAGAGGAAAGCGGTTATACAAGATATTTTTCAAGTTCCGCCAATATCTTTTCCTTTGCCTTTTCCCCATCTGGAGTGAGTTTATCGGAAGTATCATAATTTTTTGGTATAGCTCCGAAAAAGATCACTTCTTTAGGCGCAACACCGCGCATCTCTGATACAAGGAGGGTTTCTTGAATCCCAATCTGGTGAGGGGTGAGTTTCAGCGGTATATTGGAGAGCATAATCTCGTCTTTGGAGTATATTTTCACCTCTCCTGCTTTGCCCGGAGCATCCACTGCATCTATCAATATAAGCAGATCTGAACCTTCAAAGAGAGGGGCGCTTAATATTCCAAGTGTTCCGGCATCATATACCTTTATATTTTCCGGCAGATCCCGCTTCATAAGCTCTCTGGCTACGTGAACCCCTATCCCTTCATCACTGAATAGGAGATTGCCGATCCCCATTATTACTATGCTTTTCATGCGCTTCCCACAATTCTGCCGTGTTCCAGCTTTATAATCTTTGTGCAGGTGGACTCCAAAATCTCCCGGTTATGACTTGCGAGAACCAAAAGATTTGACTGCTCCAACATGCCGTTAAGCCTCTTTTTTGCTTTTTCTACAAACGAAACGTCCCCAACGCTCAGCCATTCGTCCATAAGAACAATATCTGCCGCTATGGATGTTGATATGGAAAAGGCAAGCCGCATATTCATCCCCGTGGAATAGGTTTTAAGGGGGAAGTTGATATATTCCCCCAACTCAGAGTATTCTATAATCTCGTCAATCTTTTCATCTATCTCTTTATGAGTAAGCCCCATCATAAGCGCCCGGAGATAGATATTCTCAATACCTGTTGCCTCTTGGTCCATTCCTAGTGAGATATTCAGCAGGGAAGCTATCTTTCCGTTTACGGTGATTTTGCCGTTTGTCGGAGCGTAAATGCCGGCAATCAGACGGAGAAGAGTGGTTTTCCCGCTCCCGTTCTGCCCCCATAAACCAATCCGCTCTCCGCTCTGAAACAGAAAGGACACATTGTCAAGGGCGCTGACGGTGAGCGTATTGTCAACCACTTTAATGCAGCCGCCCGTAATGCTGCTTATAACGGTATTTTTTATGGAACGGCTTCCAAATACAGGGAAACTGACAGAGACATTTTCGCCGTGAACCAATGTATCCACATCACACCCAATAAGAGATTCTGCGCCCGTAGCGTGCCATAAGAAATATTGCGAGAGCGGCGAGGATAAAGAGCATTGCAATCACAAAATATAATGAAAAGAAGGGGAACTCTTTGCCGAGTATTGGATTTCTTAAAAGCTCCAACATATGGAAAGCCGGATTTACCGTAGTAACCCAAGTATGTTTTGCAATAAATTCTTTCTGCCAGAAAACCGGCGTTATAAACATCAGCACCTGCGTTAAGGTGAGCACTATTTGCGGTATATCACGGTAGCGGGCGCATACAATTCCCAAAATCATGGTAATAAAATAAAATAACGCGCATATTAAAAGGAACATCGGGATAAATAGGAAAATCTGCCAATGAAATATCTTAAAATAGAGAACTATAATGATGATGACCAGAAAGTTATGTAAAAAAACTATGATGTTGCGCCAGAGAAGACGCAGAACATAGAGGCTGAGCGGCTGTTTGATCTGCTTTATCTGCCCTTCGGCGCCGATAAATGCGGTGCACCCTTCATTCAGCAATCCTGATATAAAAAACCAGAGAATCAGACCGCATCCAACAAAAGGGAGGTAAACTTTTATATCCTGATTGAATATCTGCGAGTAGAGTATCCCCAAGGATAAAACCATAACCGCAATACTAATGGTTATCCAAAAAGGACCGATGGTGCTCCGCCTGTAGCGGAGCTTAATATCTATCCACCCGAAAGTCAGCCAGACGTGCCTGTTCTTAACTCCGAGCTTTATATCGCTTAAAGCCTTTCTGAGACTCATACGTTGCGGAAAATAAGCCTCTAAGGGAAGAAAAACGCCAATTCCGTTTTAGCTGTTTCCGCAGCATCAGAACCGTGAACGGCGTTGCGCTCTATATTTTCACCGAACAATTTACGGATAGTGCCCTCCGCCGCTTCTATCGGATTTGTTGCCCCCATTATATCTCTCCAAGCCCTGACTGCATTCTCTTTCTCAAGGGCAAGCACCACCACAGGGCCGGAGCTCATATATTTGGTAAGATCATTATAAAAAGGTCTTGCCTTATGAACTTCATAGAATTTTTGGGCTTTTTCCAAGCTCAGTTGCTCTAAACGCAACCCCGCAATTTTAAAGCCATTTTCTTCAATAATCCTGATAATCTCCCCGATCTTGCCTTTAGCCACAGCATCCGGCTTAATTATACCAAATGTTTTCTCCATAATACCCCTCTTCTTTATTTTCATTCAAAAGAAATTAGCACACATATACTGAAAAAACCAGAAAAATATAAGCTAATTCATCCTTGCTGCTGACAAAATATGAAAACGAACGGCTCTATGTCTTTTTGTCATATCGGCGGAGGATAAAAGCTGCCGCAAGGACGGACAATACGGCGGTCAAAGCGATTATTAAAGACGTTAAAGCTATATTTAACTTGAAATCGTCCCTCATAGATTGATATATCCCGAGTATTCCGAAGAGGATAAAAACCCCCGCCGACACAAATTTTATCTTCCGTTCCGGTATCTTTTTTTGAAGCGCATGCCCCGCAAGAATCCCCAACCCGTCTGCAAGCAACATTCCTAAAGTTGTCCCAGTCAGTATTGCCAAGGGAGAATACGGGAATTTTGCCGCCAACGCCACTGTTGCCAACTGCGTTTTATCTCCCATTTCAGCAATAAAGAAAGCAATTGCCACCGTTGCAACCGCACCGAACCTAGTTGTCCTTTTTTCCTCCCCATCAAGTTTATCTCCCTTTATCGTCCATAACCCAAAAAAGATGAAAGATATGGATGCAAGTACCTCAATCGCCGTTTCTATTGCCTCAAAGCGTGTTATCAGATTCCCAAACGCCACCGCCAGAGTATGGTTAAGAACCGTAGCAATAAACACTCCTAAGAGAACTTTGGAAGTTTTGTATTTGGCGGCAAAAGCCATTGCCAAAAGCTGCGTTTTGTCACCCATCTCCGCTAGTGTCACTGCCGCCAGTGCAAATAAAAACGCGGGCAGAAAACTTTCCATTGACTTAAATCCTTATCCTTACACAGAAAAAACCGCTGCTCAAAAAAAATGCCTCCCAGACAGTAGCCCATTTGGCAAATGTGCGCAAGGGGTATTTCATCTTCCATAAATCCGGATTGTTTAGGGAAGGGTTGAAGTGTTAAGATAATCGGCAAAGGTTAAACAGGAATATTTTATCTTTTTTCATATTTCCCTTGCAAGGGTTTAGTTAATATGGTAAATAGCATATTGAGTTCATTAAACGTAGACTAATTTTTGGAGGATTAGTATGAACAAGCAAGGGTTAGTTGATGCAGTAGCGTCAAGCTCCGGGTTGACAAAGAAACAGAGTCAAGAAGTAGTGGGAGCGTTTATCAACAGCATCATTGCGTCCGTCAAGAAGGGCGAAGATGTTGTTTTAATTGGTTTCGGTTCTTTCAAACAGACATCGCGTAAAGCCAGAGAAGGCCGCAACCCTCAAACAGGGAAAAAGATAAAAATTCCCGCTAAAAAAGCCCCTAAATTTGTTGCAGGCAAGGCTTTCAAGGATGCCTTAAACTGATCTGACCGGGGAAATAAATTAGGGTAGTATAGAATCCGCCTTAAATTTAGGCGGATTTCTTTTTGTTTAGAAAGTTGCAGGAAGAGTTGCAGTCTTTCCAAATCCCTCTTATCTGACAAAGTTGGTCTTTATAGCTTCTTCCCGCTGAGGAGAAGAGAACCCCGCCCTCTTCCCTGCCTCAATGCACTTTAGCAGCCAAGCCATATTTACCCCCAGTGTCCTTAAAGTTTGAAGCCCTTCTGGATCTTCATTTATCTCCTCAGGGGTGTTGCCGTGAACCATATTCCAATATTGGGAGGACACCACCGGCATATTGCTTATGGCAAAATATTTGTTTATCTGCTCAAAAGTGGATGTTGCGCCTCCGCGTCTGCACACAACTATTGCAGCCGCTGGCTTATCGGCAAAAAATTTTGTTTTAAGATAGAACGAGCGGTCAAGAAAAGCGGTAAGCATGCCGGTTGCAGAGGCAAAATGCACGGGAGAACCTACTACTATTCCGTCCACGGTTTCCACCCTTGATAAAAAGACATTCACAGGATCGCTTACATAGCACCGACCGGTTTTAGCGCAGGAGCGGCACGCAATACACCCTACTATTGCCTGCTCTCCAATGTGAAATATCTCCGTATCTATACCGTTCTTTTCAAGAGCACCCGCTACCTCAATGAGGGCGGCATTAGTGGAACCCTTTGAGTGCGGGCTGCCGTTTACCAATAAAACTTTCATCTCTTTTCCTCGCCTTATTTTATAGGGGTATAACCAACCGCTCTTACCAAATATTGACCTTCTTCAGACACCAGCCAATCCAGAACAATCGGCACATTGGGATTGGCATTATCCTTTCTTGTTATGGCATAAAAGTTAGAAGCAATGGGATATTCGCCGTTTGCAACATTCTCCTCTATAGGCGCAATACCGTTTATTTTAAGGAGTTTTATCTCACTGTTTTTTACCATTTCTGCGGCAAAATATCTAAAAGAAAACCCTATCGCTCCTTTGTAATTTTTATAGTCTGAAACCGCAACTATTATCTCACCCATTCCGCCTGCATACTCGGAGGTTGGCGGTTTCATAAGCTCTCTTCCCGCCATAAAGCGTTGGAGCGCACTCTGACTCCCGCTTCCTTCGTTTCTCTGAAACGCTTTTATCCTCCCGCTGCCGCCTAAGTCCGACCAATTTGAAATTTTGCCCTCATATATATCTTGTATCTGCTCCACTGTAAGGGAATCAATGGGGTTTGAGCTATTTACAAAGAAAACAAACGCCTCTCTCCCGATTGGTGTGCAGACAAGCTCTATTCCCGCTTCCTCCGCCTGCTTTTTCTGTTTGTCAGACAGATCCGCCATAAAAAAGATATCCACCCTCCCGTCTAAAAGACCTTCAAAAGCATTGACTGTGTTGGTAAAATGAACTTCGTGGTCAAATACTGTTTCACCCGCTTCATCGCCTTCTCCGGATGCCAGATAAAGCTCAAAATCTTCCGGCGGGTAATCCTTCCGCGGGTATATGGCTGTGGCAAAAGCGGAATAGAGCGGATAAAGCGCTAGCGCCCCGTCCATAACCGGTATATTTTCACTGATAATGATACTCGCGCTTTGGGGGAGTCTGGAAACATTGTCTGAAAAAGGCTTGACATCCTCTAAGTTTATTCTACTTTCCATAACAAGAGGAACACGGGCATCAAGCGCAGTATATGTGGCTTTCCCCGTCAGCACAAGGAGTAGAACCGCCAGAGCACCTATATAGATTTTAAGCGCTGTCCTTTTTATCCTGCGGGAAAAGATAAAGACTGGGACTGCCAAGATAGTGATGCCGGTAAAAAGAAATGCTAAGGTTATATAAAAAGTGCTGCCGGAAAAGACTGCAAAAAGGAGAGCCCATAATCCGCCGTAAATAACAACCGCCTCAAGCGCGATAAACAGCACTATTTTTAAAGCTATCAGCCTTCTTTGAGGGAAAAAGATAAAAGTCGGA
Source organism: Deferribacteraceae bacterium (assembly GCA_031278965.1). Taxonomy (GTDB): domain Bacteria; phylum Chrysiogenota; class Deferribacteres; order Deferribacterales; family JAISNW01; genus JAISNW01. Next base: position 800 of record JAITJJ010000183.1, on the reverse strand, counting down.
ATAAATACTGCAATAATAATGCCAGCAAAGAATACAATATAAACTATATATTGATTGCCGCTGGCGTTCAATGCCATGCCGTAAATAACAGCCACCTCAAGCACAGTAAGCAGCGCTATTTTTAACGCTGTCAGCCCCCGGCGGTTTTGTGAAATTTTACCCATATAGTTAATGCTCCGATATTGAATTTTAAGCACATACGATAAAAAAAACAAGTATGAAAAAAGTATTTTTTATGCTAAGGTAAATTTGAATTGAGAGAGGAGCTAATGTTGAACGCTGTAAATTCCGCATCGTCTGCTCTGAGAGCTTATACTGAAGTAATAAATACTACCGCCCATAATGTTGCGAATATCAATACGGAAGGGTATACTCCTCAGAGAGTGCACCTTTCTGAAGCCCGCGGCGGCGGGGTGAAAGCCACGGCTGAAAGCATACGCAACCCCGCGGAAGTTAGGCAAGATGCCTATATTTCAGAGAAAAACAGTGTTAATTATGCTGCGGAAGCGGCAAACCAGATCACCTCCCTGCGCTCATTTCAAGCTAATACAGGAGTTATCCGCACTGCGGATGAAATGCTGGGCACCCTTATAAATACGACAGTATAGTCTTTGCCCCTAACTTCTCTCATAAATGGCAGAATTTGCCTACTCACCGCTTTCTAATTAGATTAATACATTTTTGAGAGTGTTGATATAATTATATATTAGTAGTAGAATTGTTCTTACATAAATTAAGGTGGTGAGAGCGAAATGGCTACGTGTAAAAAATGTGGTTCTAGGCGAGCGGTGAAGAGCGGC
>JAITJJ010000152.1 GCA_031278965.1 Deferribacteraceae bacterium | reverse complement strand
AAGTTATGCACTTGAAGCTCCTTTTAAGCATACAGGAGAAAGATCTGGCGGCGGCAAGGGAGATAATCCTTAAAAACCGCACTTATAAGCCGATCCTCTTTGACGGGATAAAGGCTTTTTATGAAAGCGGAGATTATAAAACAGCCGAAGCTATTATTGACGGCAAAACAGAGCTCCCGCCGGAAGTGGAGCTTATATACGCTCATGTGCTTGTGAAGTTGGGGCAGGCGGATAAGGCAAAGATAATCTACGAGCACCTTCTTTCCTACAGCGATATGGTATGCGGAGCGTTTGCAGGCTTATTAAGCGTTCAGAGCAAGAATAATCGTGTAAATTATGCGGCGAATATTCTGGACGTTCTTCCAAACTACGGCGAGTTTCCCGATAAAGACAAACTTCTGGCAGTTATAGCCCAAACTGCCTTGGAAGGGAAAGATAATATACTGCTGACAAGGGCTATCAACTCTTTTTTCCCGGAATATGCGGATTATGAGAGTGCGGGGGATATGTTTGCGGCACGGGCTCGGTTATTCTTTATAACCGGCAGATTTGAGGAGTGCTTAAACGATATTCGTTCTGCCGAAACCAAAAAACCCGCGTTAAAAGGTTCTCTTCAGGAGTTAAGTATAACCTGCGGGGAGAAGGTAAATCCCGCAAGCGTAGCGGAACATTATATGGAAATCTTTAACGGGAGAAAAAAAGGGTGGGAGGAAGCCGCAAAAAAGGTGGTGGAATACTCTGAAAACGCGGCGGATATTTTAAAAGTTACGCTTGCAGTTCAAGAGAGCGACGAGCCGCTTTACACAAAGGGACTCCGCAGATATGCCCTTACGGCGACAAAAAAAGATTTGGACAAAGATAAAAAGATTATAGACTTGCTCTGTGAGGATATGAAAAAACGTTATCGCTGTGCGGGGCGTTTTGCACGGGCGCGCTCTCTGGAACTGGATGGGAAATTGAAAGAGGCGGCCAAAGCCTATGAAGAGGTTTATGAGGTGGATCCTAGAGATGAACTGACTGTGCCCGCCTTAAAATTCGCTTTGAGGCTGTATGAAAAGTTGAAAATGAATAAATCCGCGGAAAGGGTAAAAAAGCGGATGCGGTAATGCAGGTTGTTTGGAAAGGACAGGCGGCGCTTGCCCTTTCCATTAAATATGATAAATTAATGACAAGCAGGGTTAAAATACAGGATGTTGAGTAAAAAGAAAGTTCTTCTTATCGGTCTGAATTATTTTATGCGCCTGCTTGTCTCTGAGGTAAACCGACCCTGCATAGCCATTGATAACCGCAGCGAAGTATTTTTGGACATCCCGCCCCGGGATAATCTGGATTTTATCACAGGCGATGCCAGCAGCATTGTATTGTGGAAGCGTCTGCCGGCTGAAGAGTTAAGCCATATAATATTCAGCCTTCGGGACGAGGATACTGCGGAAGAGATATGCCGCATTGTCCGCAACATCCTTAAACTTGATATCCCTGTAATATCCGTCAATACCTTCGATGAAGCGCACCCTTTCTGCGACAAATACGGGGTTACAAGGCTAAATCCGCTTTCCGCCGCCCTCTCATCTGTGATGACGATATTGGAGAAAAACTATTCTATCCCAAAAAATATCGGTCTGGGAAAAGGCGAGGTGGCGGAAGTGACCATAGTCCGCCACTCCCACCTTATTGACAGGAAGCTGAAATACTTGAAATCCAACCTATGGCATCTGGCGGCAATCTTTAGAGAGGGACGGTTAATACTCCCCGATCCCGATGCGGAGATACATATAGGCGATAAGATACTCATGACAGGGCAGCCTGCCATACTTAGAAAGATAGTGGATATTCTGGTTCAAGGCTCCCCGCAGTTTCCCCTTCAATACGGGGAGAAGATTCATATCTGGGCAAAGGGGGATTGCTCTGCAGCCGTAAACGAAGTGCAATATTTGAGCAGTTACGTCCATACAAATCAGATTGTATTTTTCGGCAAACCCTCTGCAATAAACGGGGAGATAAATAAAACGGATATTATTGCCGCCCCCTCTCTGGATGCGCTTTTTGACGGCGCCGGGATTGTTGCGGTTCCCTATGCAGCCCCCATCCGCTCCAGAGCACCTATTAAGAAGTTGTTAAAAGATATGACCGCTCCTCTCCTAGTCTCAAAGGGACGTTTTCCGTATAAGAAACTGGTGGCGCTCTTAAACGCAACATATCCGGGCAGGGTGCTCCAGATCGGTTTTGAGCTATTCCGCGCCTCTTCAATTCCGTATGAAGCCGTATATATCGCTCTTCCGGAATCCCTGCGCAACGCAAAACTCAAGGATGAATACCTTGAACGCCACAATCTTGTGAGGGATTACGAGAGTATAGACCACGTAAAGTTGAATTTCAAGGTTTTGGAGGGCAACCCTGTGAAAGCCTTTTCAGCTTATATAAAAGAGAGCCCTGACGCCTTGGTGATAACAGACTGTCTCCCTGGCGGATTGGGTTTTCTGGAGCCCCATATCCCCTACCTTCTCCTGCGCCGTCTTTCAAACTCAATGCTCATAATACCGGCGGTGTCGTAAATGGTGATTGTCTACCTTATGGCAGCAGCATGCGGAGCATACTGTATGCCTATCATATGCCGCCGGGTTATGATCCCCTCCAGTGTGGGGGAATTTTTTTTCGGTATGTTTATAGTGATTTTTATCCCGATTGGAGAGGTGAAGGAGTTTCACCTCCTTTCGGAGATCGGTTTTCTCCTTTTGATGTATATTGCGGGCTTGGAGTTGGATCTTGACAGGATAAGCGCCCTTAACAGCGGTGAAATACGTTCCTACGGCGGATATTTGATCCTTTTGGTAACCGTATCCTTAGCTTTCACAAAGCTGTTCAATTTTCCGTCTTTTTTTGCCCTTGTTCTTATGACAAGCGCCATCGGGCTTTTATATCCGGTTTTGAAAGATATTAAACTTGTTAAAACCTCTCTGGGGCAGACCATGATTATGTTGGGGGCTATGGGGGAGATTTTAACCCTCGCCCTTCTTGCGGCAGCAAGCATATATGCCAAGGCAGAAGGCGCTGCGGATATATTGCTGCAGGCGGCGGGATTTATAGCGTTTATTGCGGCGATATTCATCTCAACAAAACTCTTAAAGCTCTTTCTGTGGTGGCATCCGGAGATGCTGCGATTTTTTATGACCGTGGGCAACCCCACAGAAACAGGGGTGCGGGCAAATCTGGCAAATATGTTTATCTTTGCGGGGCTCTCCTATCTTCTGGGGATAGAACCAATACTCGGCGCATTTCTGGGAGGGGTAATCTTTGCAAAACTCTTTGCGGACAGAGAGGAGATTCTTGAACGTCTGTCCGGTTTCGGATACGGTTTTCTTATCCCTTTCTTTTTTATAGAGGTGGGAACCCGTTTTTCTTTCAGAGATTTTACCAACACAAGCATATTATTTAAAGCTCTGGTTTTGGCAGGGGCGATTCTCTTGGTGCGGGTTGTTTCAGCATTTGCGCTTATAAGAACGGTTGAGATGAAAAGAGAGGTTCTTTTTATTGCCGTCTCCCAATCGTTTCCGCTCACAATGCTGGTAGCGGCGGCTACCATGGGGCTAAACAATTCTATGATAGATGCGTCTGCCGCATCTCCCATTATTCTCTGTGCGGTGATCACCGCCACCGTATGCCCGCTGTTTATGAAAATAGTATGCCGCAAGCGGGAAATTGCTTTAAAGTAATTTAAACAATTTTTTGATAGATACGCCTCCTGCACTTTTCAGATAGTTAGAATCATAGCTGTTCTATCCAATTTTGCGAAAGTTTTTGTAGACTTTTAGTTGCCTCTA
>JAITJJ010000098.1 GCA_031278965.1 Deferribacteraceae bacterium | reverse complement strand
GAGCTAAATAACAAAATCTCCAATTTTAAGCCAGCTATCCTCGATTACTCGCACTATGATGAACTTAATATAAAAGATCACCATGTTGGGGTACGTCCCTAAAAATTAAAAATTTGTATCTGCGATGCTTAAAAATATCCCTTCACTTTGAAACCTCAGCTTTTTGCTTGCTGCAAGAAGACGAAATATAATTACCTTGCCTTTTAAGCAACAATTGGTATACTGCACTTCTATTTTAAGATAATGTCGGTATGATACTGCAAGACCGATAAAAACGGCGGACGAGTATTTGATGTCCGCAGCTTATGGAAGAAATATATATGATTAAAAAAAGCTCATACAATGTGGCAATAGTCGGCGTTACAGGGGCTGTCGGAGCGATGATCCTCCAAATTCTGGAAGAACGCTCTTTCCCGGTGGGAAACATAATCCTCCTTGCATCCTCCGGTTCAGCGGGGAAACAGGTGGTTTTCAGCGGTGAAACATATCGGGTGGAGGAGTTGACGGACAGGAGCTTTAAAAATATTGATATTGCCCTCTTTTCAGCCGGTTCTGAAAGGAGCGTTGCATATGCTCCCGCTGCCGTAAAGAGCGGGGCGGTGGTGATAGACAACTCGTCAGCCTTTAGGATGGATAGGGATGTACCCCTTGTTATCCCGGAGATAAATCCGCTTGATCTCCCAAAGCATAACGGCATTATCGCCAATCCAAACTGCACCACAATTATTATGCTCCTCCCCGTAAAAGCTCTTTATAATTATTCAAAGGTTACAAGGATTGTGGTCTCATCCTATCAGTCAACCTCCGGAGCCGGCGCCAAAGGGATGCGGGAGCTTATGGATCAAACCAGAGATTGGGCGGAAGGGAAACCTCTCGTAAACTCCGCTTTTTCCTATCCTATCCTCTTTAATCTTATACCGCAGGTGGATTCCTTCCTTGAAAACGGATATACAAAGGAAGAGATGAAGTTGCACAATGAAACGCGCAAAATTTTAAGCGATGATGAGATAAAGGTTTCCGCAACCTGCGTGCGGGTGCCGGTTCTCTCATCCCACAGTGAAGCCGTGACGGTGCAAACAAGGGAGAAGATCACCGCGGCAAAAGCCAGAGAGCTTTTTGTAAATGCCCGCGGCGTAAAAGTTCTGGATTCCCCCGAATCGCGGCTCTATCCTATGCCGATTAACTCATCCGATCAAGATTTAGCCGTTGTGGGAAGGATTCGTGAAGACATATCCGATGACAACTCCCTTACTTTTTGGGTATCCGGAGATCAACTCCGCAAAGGCGCCGCCACTAACGCCGTTCAGATTGCAGAGCTTTTGATAAACGGGTGACGGGCGATCTTACGCTTCCTGTAGTATAGTTAAGTAAGCATTATGGTTTTTAGGGTTTTATTGTTTTTGCTTATTATCTTTCAGATATTCACGGCGCCTTCCGCCTCAAAAGAGGTGCGCCTAATTAAGGGATACATAAAAATATCTTCCCCTCTCTTATCGGAAGCTATCGGCAGTGCAAGCGGAATCTCTTATCTGTCAGATAACAGGAGCGCTTTCTTTTACGCTGATGAATATGCATTTACAACGGATAATATAACCCTCCCTTTAGCCGATAACCAAACGTTAGAGGTTAAGGGATACAACCCCGGTGTATGGAATTTTCAGCAGGGATACACCGTAAAATCCGGAACGGCGGCAATTCATGAATTGCAGGTTAGACTGCCGGATTGCATGCTTGGCAATGTTTGCATACCAAATAAACCGTTCTCCATATCTTTCCCGCAACTAAGCACTAAGAGCTTAAACTCCCTTAAATTTTTCATAGGGAAAGAGGATATTTCCACCCTCTTTTATTTTAACGAGCAGCAGCAGAGCTTTAGGATAAAAGAGTTTTATGAATCCCAATTTTTTAGTCATTTTAAGGGGGAGGGGGCGGAGCTTTCATGGCGAAACGGTTCAGGAAAGAACGCTTTAACCGGAAGAGTCCGTATAATCCTTGCAGATAAAGCAATAAGAGGGAGGATTGTTGCAGAGACCGGGAAGAACCCCGCCTATCTTGCAGGGCGGGAGCTCACCTTTACTTTCCGAGGCTCAGATACCATACTCCCTCATACATTCAGCACAGCGATTGACAGAAAAGGGGAATATCTCCTTGAGAATCTGCCGAGCTTTGAATATAAGCCAACTATCTCTCCGCTTACAGCTTCAAAGTTAAAATTCATCTCCGTTGAGACAGTTGACGGGATAACCAGCTTAAATATAGAGCATACCGTACCGGATTATGATGAGCTGTTTAATGCGGAATATAACGTTAATAGGGGCGGGGAGTTTATAATACTTGCCCCTTCCGCCCTAACCCCCCGCTTTTCTGGGGATATAACCGAATTTATCCAAAAATCAGGCGACCAAGTGCGCTTTAAAGTTACAAAAAACAGGGTTGCTCTCCTCTTCCCGGAAAAGCGCTCCTCTGCGGAAGTTATCTCTTTTTCCGCCAGAGTAGGCGGGAAAAAAATTCTGTTCATATTCCCCCGACCGTTTAAAATTGATAATATATACGAGCAGTTTTCACCGTTCTCCGGTGATGGATACTATGCTCAAACTAGCCTTACAGGGTTTGAAAACGGCGGAGTTTTAGAGTTTAATTCAAAAAATATTCCCTCTTCCTCCCTAAACAGCTTTACAAAGAGCTCCGCTACAAATGTCAAAGTTCACCTCTTTGATCTGCTTGGAAAAGCCGCTGATATTACATCATATTTTGATTGGAACAACGCCGCCCAAACCTTAACTCTGAACCCAAAGAGATTTAAGGATTTATATGAGAGGCTAAAAAATAATCAGGCTACGTTGGGTGTAACATTCTGCGGTGCCGTCTACAAGAACAGATGCTTTAGAATAAAGAAAGAGATTCGCCCAGGAGCGGCGGAGGTTCTGGTCACCCCAAGCATAACGCCCACAGAGGATATGTTCGCTGTACTCAGGCAGCTTGACAACCCGGAACTCCCGTTGGTTCGCACCGCTCAGGCAGATAACGGCGGCAGATACCGTTTCATAGATATTCCGGAGGGGAAATATCAGATATTGCTGGCAGATTTAACTTTAAAAAATCAAGGCTTTCTCTATACTTCCGTCACTTTTGAGGATAATGAGGAGCGCACAGAGATAAATATAGATCTTCCTGTTTCTCCTATTTCACAAAAACCGGATTGGCGGATGGTTACTGAAGGCAATTGGATAAACCTTTTGGAAGAGCCGTTAAGACTGCATAAAAACGATTTTAAGAGTATGGATCTAAAATCGTTTAACATCTCCGCGGTGGACGATATAAGCGTGGCCGGGTATTTTCCGGGGGAATACACTTTGCACTCGGATCTCACCCTTATGCTTTACACAAGGGAGAGCAGCAAAGACTTCCACTCTGTTTTTATACTGAAGAACCGCGATATGCTGTATACCCTCCCCATATTCTACAACGGCAACGATCTGCCGGTGATAAGCGAAGAAGGGCTTGATTACGCCATGTGTCCCAAGGATCGCCCCCATTGCACAAATGCCTTTGTGGATATTAAGGGGGTATCAGGCGGGATTTATAACGGAAGGATTCCCCTCTCGCTCTCTTTCCCGATAACCTTTAACCGTCAGGATTTAAGCGTAGTTATGGAACAGGTATCGGATATTACAGACCTTTTCCTCGTAAATTCAAAGTATAACAGGATCACCCTTAAACGCTCTGCTATCCCCGCTTTTTTAAGCTATCTCTCCACAAACTCCTCTCCGGTGAGGATAACCGTTAAAAACCGCCGCTATTACCTTAACCTTATTGCGGGTTACAAGAGTGCGGAAATATCCGTTACCGACACGTTCGGCGCTCAGAACGCACTCTTTTCAGGGCTTGAAATGAATGTTGCCTGTGAATACGGTCTGGGGAGGATATACTCTAGCAATGTGGCGGTGAGTACGTCCGGTTTTGTCCGTCTGGATGATCTCCCCGACTGCGCTTATCATATATCCCTGATTGACAGGAAACGCTTCTTTGCCGGAGAGCTTGACATGTCGCTTCAAGCGGGGCAGAATAAAAAGAAGGAGATACTGCAGGTAAGTTGCGTAAGCGCAAATGATCAATTTGTTGATAACTGTATTCCGATAATTCCGGTCGTCTCTAAAAATCGTCTGATAGCTCCAGAGGTCGCCCTGTTATTTGCAGACACAGAGGGCACGGCAGATGTCGACGGAGAAAACTGGAACCTTAAAAGCAAGATATTTAGGCATGCCATAGTTTTTCATGCCCCAAAATCAAAAGATGGCAAAGCGTTTCAGAGCAGATTCATACTGAACGACAACGCTTCAGTCATTAATATTGCGGTTGAAAGCATAGCTGCCCACAGAATAAAAACCGTTTCCAGACCAACGGGTTCTCCCCTTCCGGTATTAAGGCTTGCGGGAGTGAATGATGCTTTTACCTATCAAGGCGGCGAATTTGCCGTCACCTTTGATAATATGGAAAAGTTTGATGGTGACGATATAAGCGTTTCCTGCCGCAGCGCCAATATAACCGATATGTTTTCTTACGACCCCCAAACGCGGACACTAACCCTCATTTCAGATAATCAGGGGAAGTTTGCCGCACTCTTTAATGACGGGTGGCTTCAACTGATCATAAGTATCGGCGCAGGCAATAATATTCCGGGTTATAATATCGCCCTTATTTTGGCGCTCTCCTCATCGGATATATTTGCAACCGCCGTGGGGGTGGCAGCGGCCGGCTTTAAGAGTGCAAACGCCATCCTTGCGGGAAGCCGGAATGTAAACGGTTTTGAATTTCGTCAGGAGATATGGTTAGGCAGCAATAAAACCGCAATATTCCGTCAAGTTCCGTTTGGAATATACAACTTAACCATATTTGATCTGGATGCAGATGTATTCGGTTCGGCGGAGGTTAGCGTTCCGCCTGGCAAAACCGATCTTTATCTTGATCTTGAAGTAAATAAGATAGTAGAGTAGCTTTGCGGTTCGATTTTTTGAGGGAGATTATGTTTCATTCAATAATTTATCAGATATGTTTAGTATTTTGGATAAGTATATCTTTTTTGATCTCCGCCGCCGATGCCGCTGAAATAAAGGTGATTGATGCGGTATCAACAATAAAAGACGGAGAGATAGTTATTGCAGTAATCTTTGATAAGCAGGTGGATCCTAAGTTCTTTTACGATGATTTTATCTCCATCTCCGGGGCGGGGAATTTTTATTATAAAAAAGGGGCGATCGATCCAAACAGGCGTATCATTTACTATAGCGGCTTCCCTGGTGGCAAGAAGTTTCGGATAAACGTATGGCAAGGTTTTCAAGGCGCTGGTGGCGCCACCCTTGAAAGCGACTTTTCCAAGCAACTTACCACCCCAACCTTTAAAACCGGGGCTTGGTTTAACGAAAGCGGGCTCATCTCCGTATTAAAAGAGAATAAAGCATTAAATCTTAATGTAAGCAATCTGGATAGTATAACAGTTAATTACTATGTTATTCCTTTTTCTGAAAGCAAACCGTATCTGGCAGATCCAAACGGCGAAAAAAATATCTTGGCTGCAAGCGAGCCCGCCCTCTCCAAAAGCTATAAAGCAAATTCCTTGCATAAACAGACCGCTCTCTCAATTGCCCTCCCTGATGAACTGTTTAATAACAAGGGTTTATATTTTGCGGCAGTCATCAATGCAAATAAAGAGATCATCTCCGCCGCCGCATTTATAGACAATGAGTTGAACATCCATGCAAGATACTACCCTTTGGCCAAAAAGAACAACCTTGCGGTTTGGGTGATGAACGGAGATAGTCCAGTTGAACAAGCGACAGTAGGCATCTCTTTCCATGATCCGCAAGAGAGTGTTGAAGAGCTTACAGATTTATCTGGGAAGGCGGAGTTTAACATTCCCCCCATAAACGGAGTTGAAGCGGTAAACTATATCACTGCGGCAAAAGATAATCTCTCAGCCGTCCTATTCTCTGCGGAAACCCTTGATTTATCAAGCTATAATATTTCGGGAGAATCCTATTCGGACTTAAACATTTTTATTTACGGAACCAAAGACAGCTATTTTAAAGGAGAAACCGCAAAATATTATGTTATGGCGAGGGATAATGATGGCAAGGCAAACGGGCTGGAAGACGCTGAATTTGCCGTTACTGATCAGGCCGGGCTGGTAATTAAAAGCACAAGTTTTGTAAATAAAAAAGCGGGTTATTCGGAAATCTCCATAAAAACAGAAGATTCTTCCGCAAGCGGGGAGTGGAAGTTGTCGGTTAAAATAGGAGGACAGAGTGCGGCACGGAGTTTTGCGGTGGAGAACCATCCTAAAATAAAACTTGCTCTTCTGAATATAAAAGCTCAGGCAGATAACACCTCCGCCCTAAGTTTTAAGGTGCGAGGAGAAAACCTTGAGGATCAAAGCCCGGCAATCGGCATATTAAAAGGGAATTATTCCGTTAAAACTGTTTCCCGGATCGGAGGGTATGACGGTTATTCCTTCAGCGCTGCCGCATCTGCAGGCAGATATTCCGTCTCCCCAAAAAATCTAAATAAAGGGGAAACAACGTTTACTCTTGACGATGTTCCGTTAAATACTCCCCTATCCCTAACGTTTGACCTTAATCTTTCCGAAAAAGACGATATCACGGCGCGCTTATCGGAAGAGATACTCTTGCTTCCCGGAGGGGAGGCGGCAGGGGTTAAGTATAAAGAGGGCGCGGGAGAGAGTCTGTTTAGCATTATCAATATTGATTCCAACGGGAAGCCTAAAAAAGCGAAGCTGTCTTGTCTCCTCTTAAAAGAGGAAAAAAGCCTTATTTGGTCAGAGAGTGAAACGGAAGACTCAGCGGAGCTTTCTGCAACGGTTTATCCGCTTGCAGAGCAGAATATTGAAACCGGGGCAACCCCAAAGGAGTTAAAATTTAAGACTTCTTCCGGTAGTTACCGTTTGGAGGTAAAGAACCTTGCAACTTCAGCAGTAACGGTGTTTAATTTTAGCGCAGGGGGAACTCAAACGGCAGACACTTTAAGCAATATGGAGATTATCCTTGATAAAGAAAGTTACCAGCCTGGAGAGGCGCTGCGAGCAGTGATTAATTCCCCTTTTGACGGGAGCGCCCGCCTTCTCGTGGAAGATTCCGAAGGGATACTCCGCTTTCAGATATTCAATATTACAAACGGGAAGGGTGAGGTGAACTTCCCCATCAATACAAGGTGGAAGAGGCGGGATATATACATATCTGCTTTTATGTATAATAACATAGATGCAAAAGGCTTAAAGGACGGAAATGCGGGTTACGGGAAACTCTCTTTTGGGATCGTTCACCTCCCTATAAATAATAACAGTGCGATTGAACTTAAAATAGAGCACCCTGAAAGTGTTCCCGGGGGGATTGATGTTGAAGTGGTGGTGAGGGCAAGCGAAAACTTTGAAGGAGCATCCGTTGCCTTAGCTCTTGCAGATGCGGAGATATCAGGATCTTTTGATTTCCCGGAAACTTTTTTCTCCCGCCAACTTGCCTACCTTCCGATTATACTTGATAACTCCGCCGTGCGCTTAAAAGAGGTGGGTGGTCGGAAAATCAGAGCGGAGGATGCCCCGGATGCTTTTTCAAAAGGGAAAGAACATAATACAGCCCTGCTTACAAATCCCATTTCTTTTGATAAAAACGGAGAGGCGCGTTTTAAGGTGAGAATACCTGACTATAGCGGAGAATTGCGTTTAACCGCTCTGGCGTTTGGCAAAGAGGGGTTTGGTTCAGAAAACTCATACATGTCGGTAAAGCAAGCCGTAGAATATTTGGGGAAGTTTTAAAATGTTATCCCGGCGCTTGATAATGGACTAACGACCGTTATATCAAAAAACTATATTTTCGCTCTTTATAAAAGTGCTTAGGGCGGGTTGGGCATAAGACTCTGTTTATAATTTTTGTAAATGCCGCAACTCCTCTAGAATTCACCTTTTTCGTGCATAAACCTATTTAAGGGGACTTTCCAGTCCTTTATTGGCATACTCCACTTGTGGGATGCTCGCCCTATTGCCAAATATACCACGTTGACGACCTGTGGCGGCATTACGGCTTCGCTATCAGACCGGTTACGGAATAAGG
>JAITJJ010000078.1 GCA_031278965.1 Deferribacteraceae bacterium | reverse complement strand
TCACCCGTTTACATCTCCCATAGAAGAAGATATACCGCTATTGGCCGCAGAACCGCAGAAGGTTCGCGCCAACGCGTATGACTTGGTATTAAACGGCACTGAGATAGGCGGCGGGAGTATCCGTATTCACCAGAGCGATCTGCAAAAACAGCTCTTTTCCCTTATGGGCTTTTCCCCTAAAGAACTTGAAAAGCGTTTCGGATACTTTATAGATGCTTTGAAATACGGCACCCCTCCCCATGGCGGAATTGCCTTTGGCATAGATAGAATCTGTGCCATATTCACCGGTTCAGAATCCATACGCGATGTCATAGCGTTCCCAAAAACACAGAAAGCCACTGATCTTATGTGCGGCGCACCGAACTTTGTGGAGGATAAGCAGTTAAGAGAGTTGCATATTCGAAGCAGCCGCATAAAAAACTGATAAACTGATAATGGGTAGCGATAGCGACAGTTTAAGTAAATCCCCCTTGCTGACAAAGCTCTTTGAAGCAGGGATTAGAGTTAAGCCAGATATTGAAGTAAGCGGAAAATATGCAGATGTTTTTCCATATTACCGCGGAAATCCAGGGTTTTACCATATCTTTGAAGGCAAGGGCGAAGCGATACTCCTTAAAGGGGTATTTGGCGACAATATTCGCATAATAAAAAAAGGTATTAGCCTAACCGGTGATGATTTTTCCCAAATAGCAAGGTTTCTTTTTGAGGTGAAGAAAGCTCTAAACCCTGTTATAGATGAAAGTTATAAACTCCGGCTTATTATAACAGAATGCGAAATCATTGAGGTTGAAGCGGAATAGTTCCAATTTACGGTTCTGACGGAGCTTGACCCGCATATTCCCCGCCCGCTAACCGCCGGTGAATATGATAGCATAGAGAGCGGCTCCGGAAGTAAAACTTTGTATTCAAGAAGTTTTTTTAGAGCGCTCTTCCCGGAAATTGCTTCACCCTACCTTCAAGACTTGGTTGAACGGTTTCCAGATATCCTTGCTTACTATTTTCTTGCCTTTGATATAAAGACCCCTTCCCCCACAATTATCACCGCTGCATCCCGTATATACGCAAATATCTCAGCAATCTCCGCAGGATTTGAAGGAGCGGGGATACGCCGGGAACTCTTTTGCTGCAGTTACCTTCCGCGACAAAAGGTACTTTTTAAAGAAAGCCGCAATAAACCGTCGCTATTCTTAGCGAAAAGGATAACATCTCAAGAGATCGACACCCTTTTAAATGAAATAAACAGCTCCATAAAAAACAAAGGCGCCTATGCAATTTTTAATGATGATTTCTATGAAGAACTGCCCCGTATCTCTTTCACCGCTCTTTTCTTAAATTTCCTCTTTATGGAGGGGTTTGCCTATTTAAAATCCCTTAGTGAACTTGAGGATATAGAGATTTTAAGGGGGATTTTTGCTTCCCGCAAAAACTCTTTTTTTATAACAGGACAACGCCTTCAAATACCCGAATTCTTTGACCCCGCTTATCCGGAGGCAAACATAGAGTTTACCCCTCCGCTTGCCGAGGTTGTCTCTGCTGAAGCGCTGTTCTCTAAACTATCGCCTTTTAAGCGCTTTTTGCGGAGAGAGAAGATAATCCGCGCATTGAATGTTATGCACTCTGCCTTAGATGGTCGCGATAAGCTCCTAAAAATTGCGGCGGAATTCCATAAAACCACCCGTTCCGCCCTTTTAGAGCATGGGCGCTATATTAAAAGCCGCAAAAAGTTCTTGGACGAAAATCATGTATTTCTCTTTGAATCCGCTGACATTCGCCGTTTAGCAAACGACAGCTACTATTCAAATATCGAGCCCGCTTTGGAATATAAAAAAAATTTTATCCGCAGATGTGCCGCTCAAGCGGCGGTATATGATATATATGAGGAGGATATAAAATATTTCGGTCTGATAGCTGAGAAACAGACAGCGCAAGTATCTGAAGGCGTAAAACTCTCCTGCCTCTCCTTGGGGGGCAATGAGGAGATTCGAGGAGTATGCTCAACAAATCCAGATGAAGGGGAACTATCCTGTCTTAAAATCCCAAATCTTGCTTCATTAAGCTGCCTGAAAACCCCCAATGCTCTTATCTGTGACTTGGCACCTCTATTTTCCTATGTAACCGAATATTGCGTTATTAACAAAATCCCGCTATACTATTCCGTTAGATTTCCTGAACTCCTTTCTGGAAAAAGACTTACATTACACAAGGGGGATATTGAAATAAATGTTGTCAACAAATGAAACTCTTTGGGAAAGCATCCTAAAATCCCTCTCTGAAAAGTATAAAGTGCCGGAAGAGATGATAAATATATGGCTTAAACCGACTAAAATCGTTAATATCTCCGCTGCGGAGATAACAATTAAATGCAAGAGCAAATTTTTTCGCGACATGATAGAACAAAACTATCTGAAAGATATACAAAAGATATTGGAAGAAGAGTTTTCCATTGCAGCGGCGGTGAAAATCTTCTGGGATAAGTCAACTCCAAAAGAGGAGAGTAAAGAAAATATTAAAGTTGATGTAAGCAGCTATCCTAAATCGGTGCCGGGGCTTAACTCAAATATGACATTTGAACGGTTTGTTGTGGGAGATTCAAACGTATTTGCATACAAAACTTCAAGAGCTGTGGCAGAGGGAAATTTCAGCATCTATAATCCACTTATCATATATGGCGATACGGGCTTGGGAAAAACCCACCTTATGAGTGCGGTAGGCAACCGCATCCATAAGGATTTTCCAAAAATGAAGATGCTTTACATAGAGAGCAAACAATTTCTGCAAGAGATAATAAGCCTTTTTGCCGCCAATCCGGGAAAAGACGGAAGACGGTCTACTGATCAAGAAAAAGTGGTTTCCGTAAAAGAACGCTATTTTGAGGCAGATCTCCTAATGTTTGATGATATTCAATTTCTTACGACTCCAAAGGGTCAGGAGATATTTTTTGATATTTTTAACGATCTGCATAACCACAACAAACAGATAGTCATCACCTCAGATAAAACACCGCAGCAGCTAGATATAGAAGACCGCCTCCGTTCCCGTTTCAGCGGCGGGGTTCTGCTTGCAATAGATCCGCCTAGCTCTGAAGAAAAGGTTGCTATCCTCTTTAAAAAAGCCGATGAAGCAAATATTATTATAGAGCAGGATGTTGCTTTTTTCCTATCTGAAAATATAAAGGTAAACGATGTAAGAAGTCTTGAAGGGGCGCTTAAAACGGCAGCCCTTAAAGCCTCTTTAAATAATGCGCCGCTCTCCAAAGAGCATATACTGCAAGTTCTGAAGGAACAGCGGATCCTCAAAACTACGGAACTATTTACTCCAACGACTGATGCTCTTATAAATGCGGTTACTCAAATTTTCAATGCAAAAAAGGGAGACCTCTACTCACAGAAACGCACAAAAAATATCGCGCATATAAGGCAGATCACTATGTATCTCTTGCGGGATAAGCTATCCCTTTCGCTGAAGGAGATAGGCTCCCTTTTTAATAAAGATCACTCCACTGTAAGTTATGCGATAAAGCAGGTGGCAAAGCAACTTGAGACGGATAAACACCTAGCGGAAGTATTATCCAAGATAATGGAACAGGCAAGAAGCACTAAATCAGACGTTTAGAAAGAGATTCTCTACCATCTCACACGCACAAACTTTGTTCTTTTGAGAAAATCGGCTCCCCACATAAGGAAGCGCGTAAATCTTGAAATCCGCCTGTCTTTATATAGATTGCCGAAATACGGCAAGCAAACGGCTTCCGTTATCTTCTGCGACCAAGATTTCACCTGCTCGGCGTTATCTGTCCAGAATTTCATTTCCGCGCCACTGTTTCCTGTTCTGCGAACCATTTTATTGGCGATTTTCATACCGCTTCTAGAGCATGCATCAAAATACATTTCACCGTGCGGGGAATGCCCGCTGATCTTGCGGAAAAGCGCACTGATCTCTGCTTCTTCAAAAAAGAAGAATAAACCCGCCGCAAGAACAAGAACATAACCGTCAGACGGAATTCCGACATCATTAAGCCAAGTATAGTCAAACATTGATTTTGCTATGTTTTTGCTGCGATCGGTGGGTTTGATGAAGTTCTCACGGTAAGCTACGGCAGCACTTAAGTCAAGGTTATACCAATGAACGCTGCCATTGTCCACTCGCGAAAAAGTATCGTCCAAACCGGAACCGAGATTGATTACAGTTCCGTTGGGATGTGCGGCAATAAAAGAGCGGGCGCACTCGTCTATTCTGGCAGCACGGACAAGGCAGGCAAGCGAAGTGTATTCACCTCCGTATGTTTGGGATATAGCCGAAAAATCATACTCAACGCTTTCACAGATTCTCTCTGCTGCCGTATCGAGCAAAATATCAGGAAACCGTCTTCCCGCAATCATACGCCCATACAGGGGGATAAGCATTGTTGACTGAATAGTATTGGATTGCAAGGTTTTATCATCCATCGCCGCTGCACTCTTAAATCGCATTTTTGTGCTGCAGACCGTATTGCGAGCACTTTTGAATAATTTATCAGGAAATTAGTTTGCAATCAAGTTAATATATCTTGTTTTTGCGGGATGTCCAACAATATGGCGATCTTTTATCTTAGGGCGGAGCATTAAACCTTTACTATCTCCTTTTAACTATGGTGAAGTGGTTTTCTTGCCTTCCATATAGCATACGAAATAAAGAACCGCTGTAAATACTATAAATTAAGACGCTGCATAACAGATGCGCTCTATAAAGCTATCCAGAAACTCATCGGAAATCCCTTTAATATTTCGGCGGCGGCATAAAGAAAAGAGTTCCTCAACTGAAGAGTGGGGAAAGTAGCAGGCGGAAAGGGAGCGGTTAAATGCCTTGGTGGAAACAGAAACAGTATGGGCGCGGTCTTCATCTGGAGCGGCAATGACATACCGCTTTATGGCATCCGCCGGAAGCAGATTTTTAAGCTCCAACATACCCATGACAGAAGTTGATATCCCTTTGTAAAATTCAACAGATATTGCAGCGGGGATTGAACCGTCTTTGGCAAACCAGATAATATCCAGATCGCGAGCCCTCTCAAGGGCGGATGGATTGCCCGCAAAAGGAGGGAGATCATTAAGTTCACTTATAATATTTTTTACGTCAGAGATTGGAGTATTGTTAAGGTATATGTAATCATCATTCTTTTTAAACCAAGAGCGGCAGTCAAGTTGCAACCCGATATTGTAAAGAGCAACCTGTATCTGGATGCGTCTCCTCAGAATATCCGCCGCCGGTTTGTCTGAAAAGTGTTTCGGCGCTCCTTTTATTTCAAGGGCTTCGTATACTGCCACAAAAGAGGGTATTTCGGATATGTCTGCAGAATAATCTTTTACGGCAAGTTTAGAATTCTCATGGGGATCGCTCGGAAGCCAGATAATATACTGCTCTCCCCGCTTATCCACGGCGTTGCCCGCAATATGCTCCATCCGCCCCGGGTAACAGAGATAAAACTCTGCTGTATAGGCTAAAATAACTTCCAACAAAAGCGCCTTCTGCTGCGGATCAATTCCCAACAGGCGGGTAAGGTTTAAAGGGTGGTTTTCATATATATTATCCGCCGCCCTCCATATAATCTCTTTATCTATTAAAATATCAATATTTTCATCAGTTGGACGGCTTTCTGCGTCCGCTCTCTTTTTCCGCAGAACTATCGGACCTTCCGGCATCTCCACGCGGACAATCTCAATATATTCTCCTGTTTTACCTGGAAGCGGATAATTAACGGTTTTTGAAAGACGGTTTATAACGGATACAAGGCTGAATCCAGTAACTTTTTGCATATTTTAATAAGGGGGAATCCCTCTCAACCTCCCCATTCTATTCATTAATGTGGCATGCTAATTATTGGGTTTTTATTGGGCTTTGTCAAGATATTTAGCTCCCGCCTATTATGTTAAAAAAGGCTCGGAAGCGTGTATAGTCAAGCCTTCTTTTAATCCGTGAACTGCAACCCTGCAAAACTTTTTTCCCAAACCTTTAAGGATCGCTTTTACAAGAACCGCACCCGGCGCCAGAAGATCTTCCCTCCCTTTCTCTACCCCTTGTTGTTCTAATATTTCTTCAGGATACAGACCGTTCAATTTGTGTTCTATATTATCCAAAACTTCTAGACTTAATATATATCTGTCAATGGCAGCGGCATCAAAACTATGAAGGGCAAGCTCAAAGTTTGCAAGGCTCGTAAGGGTTCCGGCAGAACCGATAAGGAAAAAATCGCCTGCTTTTTCTCTGATTTTTGCAAAACTCTCTCCGAAAGCATAGTCAATATACGCTTCAGCTTTTAAGCGCTTTTCGGAGTTATTTATTCCGCTGAAACCGAATATATCGCATAGCTTAACCACGCCTATAGGAACACTGAAAGTTTGCACTATCTCTCCCGCATGGGCGAGGGTAAGCTCTGTGGAGCCGCCGCCAATGTCAAAAACAAGAAGATTGTCAATATCCGAATTAAAAGCGTATACCCCGTAAAAATTATACTTCGCCTCATCTTCACCGGATATAATCTTAATGTCTATCCCAATATCTCTAGCCCCCTGCAAAAAGGTTTCCGCATTTTCCGCCTCACGGACTGCGCTTGTGGCGGCGGCAAAAACTTTTTCCACAGAATTCTCCGCCATCAATTTTCTAAAATCAAAGAGCAGAGAAAATGTTTTCGCCATACTCTCCTCTGAAAGTTGTCTTGTGGATGATATGGATGCCGACAAGCGGGTTATCCCCCTCCCGTCTGCAATCGCTCTTCTTATTTTCCCGTCTTGAACATCGGCAATAAGCATTCGCACGCTGTTGGAACCGATATCAATACCGCAGTTGATCATTGCTGCCTCCTTTTTTGGTATAAATTTACATTGCGGCTATGCTCAGCATAGCTTTTTGAAAATACATGCGTGCCGTCTTGTTTGGCGACAAAGTATATATAATCGGTTTTGGTAGGATTTGCTACTGCCGCAAGCGTCAAGGCGGACGGATTGGAGATAGGGGTAGGCGGAAGTCCGTTATGGGTATATGTATTGAAACGGTTGTTTTTATCCCTTAAATCACTCTTTGATATGGTTCCATCATAGTTTTCATACTTTCCGTAAATTATAGTCGGATCAGCCTGGATCCGCATACGCTTTTTTATCCTGTTTATGAATACCGCCGCCACCAACGGAGCTTCCGTTTCAATATAGGTTTCTTTTTGGACTATGGATGCAAGGATCAAGGCATCGTAAAACGATAAACCGTTCCGTTTTGCAAGGGCATCAAAATCCTTCGGCAAGGTTCTGAAGAACTCTTTTACAAAGGTTTGGACTATCCGCTCACCGGATAAATTTTTAGCAAAAAAGTATGTTCCCGGAGCTAAAAAACCTTCAAGGCTCTCATAGCTTGTGCCCACTAACTTTTCGGCAATACCTCTGTCCTTAAATACGGAGAGCATCTCCCGTTTTGATGAGATGCCTGCCATTTCAAGGGCGGAAGCGATATCATACATATTATACCCTTCCGGGATAGTCACTTTTAAAAGAGACTGCCTGCCGCTGACAACATTTTCAAGGAGCTCCTTCAGAGAGATATTGTCGGCATTGTATTCCCCGAAATGAATCTTTTTATCATAACCTTTCATTATCAGATAGGTTTTAAGGGCAAACGGAGGCTTGTGTTCAGAAAATACCTTGCTATAAAAGGAATAAAAGCTCTCACCTTTCTCAATGGAGTATTCGCCGGTGATAAAGTGGCCGTTCAGATAGCTTGAACACCGAAAAAGCCAAACCCCAAACGCTAAGACTATTATAAGAGCAATCGTCAAAAAAGAAAATAAAACACTTTTAAGCATGCACGGATAATACCATAGAAAGAGGATTGAAACAAGCGATATGGATTGACGTGAATGGATAAAAATGACGAAACCGCTCCGGATGTTTCAGGCTATTTAGCACGGCCGGACAGATTATACAATAACCCACTGATGAATCGAGCGTTATCTTTAGTATTGCTTTATCTATGTTCCTGGATTGTTTCCGCTATGCCAAATATGGCGGATAAGACGGATTGCAAGGTAGGTTGAGAACACTGCTATGGAGATAAGCATTAATATTGCTATAACTTTTGTTCCGGTTGACATAGGAACATCAAATGTTTCTCCGATGCTGCGAAAAACATCCCCCGCCCTGTCTCCGCGGTCAAACCTTCTGCCCTGTGTATGGAATAAGTCATAAATTGGGGCATAAAATATGAGAACATATGACAGCATAGCTCCCCCAAATCAATATAAAAATATGAAGGGATAAGAGGGTCTGTAAGCCGGATTCTGTTCAACCGCTGTATCTGAATAGAGATACAGCGGAAGCGGCGGACATTTCTCTAAGCAGCCACCCGCGGCATCTTGGGGCTGATATACCGCTGTTTGCCTTGCACCGGGTGGGTTTGCCATACCATCTGCGTCACCGCAGATGTGGTGAGCTCTTACCTCACCGTTTCACCCTTACACCTAAAAGGTGCGGTCTGTTTTCTGTTGCACTTTCCCTGCCTTTCAACAGGACGATGTTATCGTCCACCCTGCCCCAAAGTGTCCGGACTTTCCTCCCTTATTGGGTATTCCAAAAAGAGCGTCCGCCCGACCCTCTTCCCATAACTAATACTAGGCGTTATGCCCCAAAAGTCAAGCATTAAAGTAATTTTCGTCTTGCCGTTATTTTGCATATAAAACCAATATTGAAGGGATACCCCGCCTCACATCCGTTTATAAATCGCCCCGACACACCGTTGAGGTGCAAAGCAAGAAAGAGACGGACAGGTAGTTGCGTAAAAACCAACAGAAAACCGCCCTTCTGCAAAAGGAAATTTTGGAATAAGACAATTGGTATAAAAGGTTTGCTAAGATTAGCATTATATAATAGTGTTATATATCTATAGTCATGTTAATTTTGTAAAGAAAAAATATTTATATTTTTTACATTGACAGCTAAGGATTTAAAGTGTTAATTTTCTATTTGGACGGAAAGAGAAATGGTAAAGATATCTTGTAAAATAAAAACCTGTTTGA
>JAITJJ010000024.1 GCA_031278965.1 Deferribacteraceae bacterium | reverse complement strand
TCGGCTTTGAAATGGATGAGAGATACGACAAAGCGGTGATCTGGGAAGATATAAGCGTTCTCATTGAACAGCTTTACGCAAAAGAGGAAACGGATGAAGGGCGCAAAGAATATAGGAATTGGAAAGAGATCATAGCGGATATGAACGCATCTCTTGCCGCCTCCTACGATGCGTATCTCAATAAAGAAGTAAAGAAAGCCAAAGACCTTGTAAACGATGCCTATTTTGGTTTTTATGAAAAATACGGGGTGGAACGCGCTACCTTGTCATATATCTCCGGCAAACGCGCCTCAACGGTGGAATACCAGTTCAGTATCATAAAAAAGGCTATGAGTGACGGGAAAGCAGACGAGGAAGTAAAAGCGGAGGTTGACAAACTTATCGGCTGGTTGAATGAGGACGCCGTGACTCTGGATGGCAGGGAGATAGGCGCGTTAAGTATCTTTGTGGCGGCGCTCCTTATTATCCTCCGTGAAGGTGTGGAGGCAATCTTGGTGATAGCCGCAATAGTTGCCTATCTTGTCCGTTCCGGCAATGCAAGATACTCTAAGACCGTTTATTTAAGCGGCGTAGCGGCGGTAGCAGCGAGCGCTCTGGCGGCGTTCCTAATATCCAAAGTCCTTGCCATAAGCGGCGCGTCCCAAGAGATTATGGAAGGGGCGGCAATGCTCACCGCGGTAGTGGTGCTATTCTTTGTCAGCAATTGGATGGTCTCAAAATCCAGCGAAGAGGCATGGAGAGGCTATATTGAAGGGAAAGTAAAAAGCGCCGTAACCACAGGAAGCGCGGTTGCCCTCTCCGTTGCGGCTTTTCTGGCGGTATTTAGGGAAGGAGCGGAGGTTATACTATTCTTTCAAGCCCTGTTCGCCGAATCCGACAAGCATGAAAATATGATATGGCTGGGTTTTGCGGTGGGTTGCGTAATTTTGGTATTTATTTTTGCGCTGATCCGCTTCGGTTCTCTTAAACTTCCGCTGAAACCGTTTTTTATAGGCACAAGCATCTTTATGTATATTATCTGTGTTGCCTTTGCGGGCGGCGGGATAAAAGAGCTTCAGGAGGCGGATGTTATCGGGGTGACAAGTGCTCCGTTTGTTCCCACCATTGATATACTTGGGATATATCCCACATTGGAAACATTAATTCCGCAGATAGTTCTTTTAGCCATCGCTGTTTTTTCTTTCGTATTTTTTATGAAAAAAGGGAGAGTTAAGAAAGAGAGAACGATATAGTTTTTTCTTTGAGTGCATATATTTTTTTGGAGGATTTAAGATATGGTTCGTGTTGTTCGTTTCTTTTTGATTGCCGCGCTTGCGGTTCTGCCGCTTGTTGCTTTTGCCGCTCCCGTCCCTGGGGATGCCGCCGGGTTTGAAGAATTTCCGCTAGGTGACGAATATGACAGCGGACCTCTGCATATTGCGGGAGTTTATTTTCAACCTGTAGATATGGAACCTAAAGCTAACGCTGGGATTCCTGCCTCTCAAGCTGATTTTCACCTGGAGGCGGATATATCCGCCAACGAGGGGAATAATCTTGGCTACGGCGCGGGGGATTTCGTTCCTTACCTTACCGTTAAGTATAAGATAACAAAAACCGGCAGCAAATATGTACAGGAAGGCACCTTTATGCCTATGAACGCAAGCGACGGTCCCCACTACGGCAACAATATTAAACTTGACGGCGCAGGGAAGTATAAGATCACTTTCATCATTGAAAACCCTGAAAAGATCGGCTATCTGCTCCACGTTGACAAAGAAACCGGCGTTCCGGGCAGATTCTGGACAAAGCCTATAGAAGTAAGCTGGGACTTTAACTTTGTGCCGAGGAAGTGGTAGAAAAGCGGGTGCATCCTAATTATTCAGGCGTGAAAACCCGTTTGGGGTGCTTAAAAAGCATTCCCAGCAACAAGACGGCGGTTTAATGACAAACCGCAACCGCCGAAAAGTTTTTATTTTGAAGTTTTGTTCCCCTAAAGCTCCTTGGGCGGGGAGAAATCCCCGCCCAAGGGATAGAGGGAATTAAAGAAGCGGCAACAAAATAATAAGGCATTTTGTTTGGGAAAATATTAAAAAAAAGAGAGAGACTTAACAAATTTAGTAGATAATAAAGAAGTTATAGGGTAAAAAGGGGAAAATATAGTTGAGTTTATGAGGTAGCTTTGCTTCAGTATCTGGTTAATGTAACGAATACCCTCTTTTTCCCCGCTCTTCTGCTGGCGGTTCTGCTAGGCGTTGTAGCAGAGAGGGGAGCGGATAAAAAGTATATATATCCGCCTAAGTTTATATATCTGTCGGGTGCTTTAGGTCTGCTGACAGCATTTGTAACGGCTCTTTTAGAGCTTAATACAAGAGTTGTTGTAAGGGAGTATTATAACCTTGCACTGTTGGCTTTCTTAATCGTTCTTCAGATTGCCATATTGTTTTTCATCTCTTTCCGTCCGAATTCCGGCGGGGTAAGGTTGCTTACCCCGCCGGTTTTCCTCTTTCTCCCTGCCTATTCCATGGTTGACATCTTTCTGTTCCCCTCTGAATTTTCAGTGGGAATGGATAATATATATAATGCGGAATATCTTCTTAAATGGTTTGGCTACATCTTTGCCCTTATCACCGCCCTGATCCTGTTTCTTGCGGTTTTTAAGGTAATTAAAGCGTTTTGGAGAGAAAAACCCCGTCTGTTTAGGGCTCTGGCTGCTCTTCTGGTTTTGGTTTTGCTTTTGAGGGATGCCCTCGCCGCTCTCTATATCTTCTTGGGGCGCGGTTTTATCCCGCAATATGAGCTTCTTATAAACGTAATCTTTTTCCTGTCTGACCGCTCTTACCTCTTTTTCACGCTCTCTGTCACTTTAACAGCAGTTTTTGCACTGGTTTTATTCTTCACCGAAAAAAAGAAGGAGTTGAAAGGGATAAACCCTGCCGTTACCCGCAAATTAAAGGCGGAATCCTTAACAAAGAGGCGTTTCAGCGCCACTGCTCTAATTTTTTTAATTTTCTCTGCCCTCTTTCTGCAGGGGGGTAATTTCCTTATGGGAAAAAATATTGAGCTTACTCCGCCGGAAATTGTCACGGCGGAGGGAGGCGTTATATCGTTCCCCCTTGAAACATTTGCTGACGGCCGCTTAAAAAGATACCAATTCAGAACTTCAGGCGGAGTTGAAGTGCGCTTTATCATAATTAAAAAACCTGGGGGAGGTTACGGCGTAGGACTTGACGCCTGTGAAATATGCGGGCAGACAGGCTACTATGAAAAGAAAGACAGAGTGATATGTATCCGCTGCGATGTATCCATAAATATAGGAACCATAGGTTTTCAGGGTGGGTGCAACCCTGTCCCCATAACCTT
Source organism: Deferribacteraceae bacterium (assembly GCA_031278965.1). Lineage (GTDB taxonomy): Bacteria > Chrysiogenota > Deferribacteres > Deferribacterales > JAISNW01 > JAISNW01. Next base: position 8,570 of record JAITJJ010000024.1, on the reverse strand, counting down.
TGAGATAAGGGAACAGAAGTTGTTTATACCGATTGAGGTATTAGAGAAGGAAGAGAGCAGGTTTCAGTAATGTTTATTCAGATGATTAAAGGCGCGTTTAAACGCCAGACCGGAAAATTTATTATGATCGCACTGACGGCGGCGCTGGGGATTTCGGTTGCCACCGCTATGCTAAATACCATGCTTGGTGTGGGGGATAAAGTAAATCAAGAGTTGAAGGCATACGGAGCAAATATTACGGTTCGCCCCAAATTCTCATCTATTTTATCAGATGTGTATGACGAGGAAAGCTCTGATAAAGATTTTATTAACGAAAAAGATGTTTTAAAACTCAAAACTATTTTCTGGGCGCATAATATAGTTGACTTTGCCCCTTTCCTAACCATGCAAACCACTATTGATGGCGGGGATTACCGCCTGGTGGGAACTTGGTATAACAAAGAGCTTGATCTCCCCACCGGTGAAGTTGTGGTGACAGGGATCATCGGCCTTAAATCTTGGTGGCAGTTAAACGGAGAGTGGATCGCAGATAATGCGGTTGGCGAGGTAATGCTCGGAAGCGAAGCGGCAAAGCGGCTTAACCTCTCTGTTGGAGACAAATTTTATATAGAGGGCAGGGGATATACCGTCCGTTCGATCTTTTCCGCCGGCGGTGATGAAGATGAGGATATATATATGCCGCTCTCCACAGTTCAAGAGATCTCCGGCAGTTACGGCAAAGCTGCCTATATTGATCTAAGCGCCCTTACAACGCCGGAAAACGAGTTGGCGCGCAAGGCGGGGCAGGATCCCAGAAGCCTGACCACAGACGAATACGAAACTTGGTATTGTACCGCCTACATAAGCTCCATAACATATCAGATTGAAGAGGCAATTCCCAATGTCCGCGCAAAGGCGGTTCTTCAAATTTCGCAGTCTGAAGGGGCGATATTGAATAAGATACAGCTTCTCATGCTATTATTAACCGTTCTCACCCTTTTATGCACTGCCCTTGGCATATCAAACCTTGTGACGGCATATGTCATGGAAAAATCTGTGGAAATAGGCTTGCTTAAAGCGATAGGGGCAATAGATATTCAGATAATCCTTACGGTTCTTGCTCAGGTTATGATCGCCGCCTTGATCGGTGCGATGGCGGGCTATTTCTGCGGCTTAAAACTTGCCTCTATTATAGGGCGGACAGTTTTTAACTCCGTTATTGAACCCAGCATCCTCACCATTCCCATAGTATCGCTCCTGCTTGTTTTAACGGTTGTTTTGGGGAGCTTGCCTGCGATGAAGATGCTCCTTCTGACAAGACCTGCAGTGGTATTGCATGGCTAGATTAAAGAGGTCCGGATTAAAAGGGGCTAACCTAAAGCTCTTTGTTCTAATGCTGGGGATGTCGTTTATCAGGCGGCGTTCAAGAGTTATGGTGGCGCTTTTGGCGGTGGCTATCGGGGCAACGGTGTTTTTTGGGATGGCGACCGTCTATATTGATGTGCCGGTGCGCCTTTCCACGGCTTTTCGCGCCTATGGAGCAAATATACTCTTGCTTAGTGAAAAAGGGCTCTCAAGCGAAGAGTTAAAAGAAGTGCGGAACTTTGTCCCGGAGGCAAATCTTGTGGGGCTAAACCCGTATATCTATAAGACCATGCTCCTGAACAGCCATTCGGTGACGGTGACATATACGGACTTAAAAGAAGCGGTGCTGACCAACCCGTTCTGGCAGATAAAAGGCGCTCTCCCGTCAGAGAGGGGCGAAGCCCTTATCGGCAGCGATCTTGCAAATATATTGGAGATGGAAGAAGGTTTTACGGCAGAGCTTGGGGATATAAATCAAGATATCCTTTTTTCGGGCGTGCTGAAAACCGGCAGCGGCGGCGATAACTTTGTATATCTGGACATATCGGAGTTGGGAGATTCCTATTTAGCCGATATAGCAGAGCTCTCCGTCAGCCTTTCGGGGGATAATCTGGAGGAATTCCGCACCGATCTAACCTTTGAATTTCCGGATATTACCCCAAAACTTGTCAAAAGGGTTGTAAACTCTGAAACGGCAGTGTTAAAAAAACTTCAGGCGTTAGTGCTGTTTGTAACAATCGTCGTTTTATCCCTTACTATGATCTGCGTATCCACCACCATGACGGCGGTGGTGCTTGAAAGGCTGAAAGAGATAGGGTTAAAAAAGGCGATAGGAGCGGAAAGCCGCAGTATTTTAATGGAATTTTTTTGGAGTGCCTTAATCTTGGGATTTTTCGGCGGGATAATCGGCTGCTTTGCAGGTTTTGCCTTTGCAAATTTTGTCAGCCTCTCGGTTTTCAGTGTTTCAGTAGATTTGCATTTGGGGCTTGCGGTGCTCTCTGTGCTTATATCCGTAATCTTTACAGTGATAGCGGGGATGATTCCCGTCTATTCGGCATCAAATGTCAATCCTATCATGGTTTTAAGGGGTGAGTGATGAACAGATCAAATATAGTTGAATTAAAAAATGTTTCGGTAATCTATGATACCCTTGCCGCTCTTCAAGATGTAAATGTGGAAGTGCAGGAAGGAGAGTGGCTGGCGGTTATGGGACCGTCCGGCTCCGGCAAAACCACAATGATGAATATAATAGGGTGTCTGGATAGGCCTACCAGAGGAACTGTGATATTTGACGGGGAGGATATATCGGGCGCAAGCCTTAAAACGCTGACGTCTATCAGAAGGGAGAAGATCGGACTTATCTTTCAGCAATTCCACCTTGTACCATATCTAACCGCCCTCCAGAATGTTATGCTGGCACAATATTATCATAGTCTGGTGGATGAAAAGGAGGCGCTAAAAGCCCTTGAACGGGTGGGACTGAAAGACCGAAGCAGCCACCTTCCCAAAGAGCTGTCCGGAGGGGAACAGCAGAGGGTCTGCATTGCAAGGGCGCTTATCAACTATCCGAAATTGATACTTGCCGATGAACCCACCGGGAATCTGGATGAAACAAACGAGAGTATCGTGGTGGATATATTTAAGGGGCTTAACGCGGAAGGGAGCACCATTATTGTGGTTACCCACGACCGGGAGGTGGCGCAGCGCGCTGAAAGGGTGGTAAGGCTGGCTCACGGGAAGGTAGTGACAGGGAGGCATCATCGGCACCATCACGGCGCACACTCCCCGCAGGATATAACGCGTGCCAAACCGAACGGATAGAACGCTTTTAACTCTTATTAACTCTCAGATCGATGAATAGGGTTCGGCAAAAGAACCAACTTGCGGCAAGCAAAAAGTTGAGGTTTTAAGGGGGAATTTTTAACGCCCCTCAATTTTACGCTTTTTCGGCACTCTATGGGGGTTAAAACTTAACCTTCTCCTTTGCTTCTGCAAGAAACCAATTGAAATGATATCTTTAGAATTTGAATTAATACAAAAATTGTGTTATATTAACTTCGGAGGAAAGAAGATGTCTATTTCAGAATTAACTAAAACAGCTGATTACAAGGGAGAAAAACATGTGCCGGTAATAGAAACCGGCGAAGCAAAGGACGGGGTTTACACCGTCACCGTCACCGTTGGGAAAGAGATTCCTCACCCCAACACCACAGAGCACTTTATCGCTTGGGTATCTCTATGTATAAAAACCAATGACGGCAAAGTGTTTGATCTTGGCAGGACTGATTTTTCCGCTCACGGTCAAGCGGCGGACGGCGCCAATAAAGGGCCTGTCCATACGGAACCTGCGGCGGTATTTAAGATTAAGCTGCAAAGCGCAGGCACGCTTACGGCCGTTTCATACTGCAATATCCACGGTCTGTGGGAGAGCAGCGTAAATATCGGGTAAAATCTTATTGCAGAAAGGGGCAGCCTCCTGTTTCCGGCAGTATGGGAGGGGGGCAAGCCCCTCTTTGTTTCACAATATTAATGCCTTTTATCGTCATTCTTTTCACCTTTTACTCTGCAAATGCTCCGCCATTTTGTCTATTCTCAAACTCCTTTAAAAAACGACTTTGTGAATAATTGACTTATCTGACAGGAATATCTATAATACTTTTGCAGAAAGTGAAGGGGGCGGATATGTTTGAAAAAGGGTATATTCAGATTTACACAGGCAATGGGAAAGGTAAAACCACCGCGGCAGTCGGCGTGGCGGTAAGGGCTATCGGAAACGGGATGAAAGTTTTTTTCGGTCAATTCTTAAAGCACCGCCACTCATCAGAGCACACAATCTTCGCGGATTATCCGAACAGCATTAAACTTGTGCAGTTCGGAACAGATCAGTTTGTTATAGGAGAACCTTCCGCCCTTGATTTTGAATGCGCTGAAAGCGGACTTGATCTCTCTCGAAAGGCTATCCAATCCGGCTACTATGATCTTGTGGTGCTTGATGAGCTTAATGCGGCGATAAATCTTGGACTGATAGAGCTTAATGCTGTTATTGGGATATTAAAGTCAAAGCCGGAACATGTGGAGATTATCATTACCGGAAGAAACGCTCCGCCGGAACTTGTGGAGTTGGCGCACCTTGTCAGTGAAGTAAATGAGGTGAAGCATTACTACAAAATCGGGGTAGGTGCAAGAGCAGGGATAGAGGAATAGTGATGAAATACCGCAACCCGCTGTTAAGCCTTGCTTGGGCAGCGGGAATTATAATATCAATCTTTCTTATCCCCCGCCTTATCGGGCTTGAAACGCCGGATGGGGGGCTATACGGCGGAATTCAGCACGACTTAAATGACAGGCTTGCCTCCGCCGTTAAAATATTTGCTTTAACAAAGGTAATTGCGGGCACCCTGACCTTTCTCCAGAACCTTCAGATTGATCTCAGCGTGGTGGTTGCGGGGCTATCCGTAACCCCCCTGTCTGTGCTTGAGCCTGTAAGTTATACTCTGAATATAGTTTCCAATCTTTTTCTCTTTGCCATCGGAGCAATAATCCTTGAGAAAGTTCTGGTGACCGCAGGGAGTCTGCTTGCCTTAAAACTTCTCTTTCCCGTCGCTTTTGCCCTGGCGGGAATTTCCATATGGATAAGGGGCGAATGGAAATTCCACCTCCGTAAAGCTTCAATCTATACGGGGCTTATCTCTTTTGTTATATGGCTTTCAATCCCGCTGTCGGTGGGGTTTGCCAATCTTTTAAATGCCTATTTTCTTGAGGAGATGAACAGAGCGGCGGTTCAAAGCCTTCAGGAGAGGTCTGAAAGGATATCCCTTGCGGAAAAAGAGTTGGCGGATCCAGAAAAGATAATAATGCCGGAGGCTTCTGACGGGTGGTTTGGTAAAGCCATAAGCAAGATCAACATCAGGCGGATCACGGGTAAGATTAAAAATGCGGCGGCTGGGGCGGTGGAGAGCGCTAAAGCCGCCGTAGAGGATATGATGAGGCTTTTCACCTCTTTTTTTGTCACCACAATCATTGTTCCCATAACCACAGTTTTAATTCTCTGGTTTTTTCTGAAAAAACTCCTCCTTGGATGAATGTTTGGTAAATGATGAAGAGAGAATATGATGTAATCGTTGTCGGCGGGGGTCACGCGGGGACAGAGGCAGCTCTTGCCGCTGCAAGATTGGGAGCGGACACCCTCCTTATAACCTCCTGCCTTGATACCATCGGGCAGATGAGTTGCAATCCGTCCATAGGAGGTCTGGCTAAGGGAAACCTTGTGAAGGATATGGACTGTTTGGGCGGAGAGATGGGTAAATGCACCGATGCGGCAGGGATTCAATTTCGTATCTTAAATCGGAAGAAAGGCGCTGCCGTGCGATCAAGCCGTGCTCAAGCGGATAAAAGGCTTTACAGAGAGCGGATGCTGCATACTGTTCTTAATCAACCGAAACTAACCGTATTTCAGAGTATGATAACATCCTTTGCTATTGCAGATATGGAGGTTCGCGGGGTTATCTCTCAGATAGGGTTTGAATTTTGCGCTCCCAAAGTTATCTTTACCCCCGGCACCTTTCTGTCAGGGCGAATCACGGTGGGGACAAGCTATTTTGAGGGCGGGCGCTTTACGGACCCTGCAAGTTTGGGAGTTAGCGCTCAACTTGCATCCCTTGGTTTTATACCCCGCAGATTCCGCACCGGCACCCCCGCAAGGCTAAAGAGGGGAACGGTGAATTTCAACGGGCTTGAAAAGATTGTAAGCGATGATCCGGTAAAACCTTTCTCATTTGAAACTGAAAAGATAACGCTCCCTCAAGAACCGTGCTTTGTGACATATACAAACGAAAAGACCCATGCCGCCGTGCGGGAGGGAATGCCCAGAGGCAGCCGTTATAACGGCACTATGACATCTATTGGCGCGAGATACTGCCCGTCAATTGAGGATAAAGTTTTCAGGTTCCCTGAAAAGGCGCGGCATCAGATAATCTTGGAGCGAGAGGGACTTTCAAGCGAAGAAGTATATCTAAACGGGCTTTCCACCTCTCTCCCATTTGACACGCAGGCCGAGATGCTCAGATCAATCGCGGGGTTGGAACACGCTGAAATAGTCCGCCCCGGATATTGCGTTGAATATGATACCTTTGAACCGCGCCAACTGAAACCAACCTTTGAAACCAAACTTATAAAAGGATTGTATTTTGCGGGGCAGATAAACGGCACAAGCGGCTATGAGGAAGCGGGGTGCCAAGGGCTTATCGCGGGGATAAATGCGGTTCTCTCGCTAGGCGGGAGAGAACCGCTGATTTTAACCCGCAGTGAAAGCTACATAGGAGTTCTTGCGGATGACCTGACCGGGAAAGGATCGGAAGAGCCGTATCGAATGTTCTCCTCAAGGGGTGAATATCGCCTTCTCCTTAGGGAGGATAATGCGGAATACCGTTTGCTTGAAAAAGGTTACAAGGCGGGGTTAATCAGAAAATCACGTTACGACCGGTTTTTAGCGGAGAAAAACGAATTGGAGCACGAGCTTGTGCTCCTTAAAAAAACCGTGATAACTCCGGAAGCCCATGCCCTTAAACTTGAGAAATACGAGATCGCACTTGCTGCCCCTCAGAGCGCGGAGCAGCTGTTAAAGCGGCAGAACGTAACCTATAATATGATAGCGGATATTATAGGGAAAAACCCGCTTTCTGACAAACTCGGGGAGCAGGCGGAGATCGCCGTAAAATACTCCGGCTATATTGACAGGCAGGAGGCGGAGATTAAGCGAGCCGCAAATATCGGGAGGGTTATGATCCCTTCGGGGATAGATTACACCAAGATAAGCGGTCTTAGAAAAGAGCAGGCGGATAAACTGAAAGAGATAGCCCCCGCAACCCTATCACAGGCTGCCGGGATATACGGGATGACCCCCGCGGCGGTATCGCTTTTGCAGATGTATATGGAAAAGTTTTATAATAAAGATGACGCTTGAAGAGAGTTTTAGCCTTTTAAGAAGTTCCTGTGGGGCAGAGCCCTCCAAATTTGAAGCGCTTTATAATGAAGTTGTCTCCTCGCCCGTAAATATCACCGCCATTAAAACCAGAGAGGATTTTTTTCTTAAACATATCTTTGACAGCATATATATATTCACCCTGCGCAAAATAGATTTCATAAATGCGGCTGATATAGGCAGCGGCGGCGGGTTCCCCGGAATTCCCATATCAATTTTTTATCCTGAAAGGAGAGTCGCCCTAGTGGAAAGTATTTTAAAAAAGTGTCGCTTTTTAGAGAATTGTGCCTTAAAATTACCGCTTAATAATGTTGACGTCATAAACAGCAGAGCTGAAAATATGAAAGGCGGCTATGACCTAATCACCGCAAGAGGGGTGGGGCGGGTTAAAGACGTATTGAACGCCACTTTGCACCTTTCGCGAAAAAATACCGTTTGGCTTTTGTATAAGGGCGAGCGGGCGGGAGAAGAGGTTGCGGAGGCGGCGGGGATCATTAAAAAAAGGGGGATAAAAAGTGAGATTATCCGTATTGAAGAGCCGATTAAGCGGTCTTATCTGCTTTTGCGTTATAATTAGCATCGTTTCAGGGTGTGCGGGGAAAACTCCGGTCAGACCGATTCCAGAGAAGATTGAACCTGTAAAGGAGAGCTTTGCGCCCGAGCCGTTTATTATGAAAGCGCCGACGCCGGGCGATTTTGATACCCTGCGGCGTTATCTGCGCTCAACGGATAAATCCATTGCCCACTCCGCGGGGGTTATACTCGGATACTACTATATTAGGGCTGAAGACTATTGGAATGCGGAGATACTCTTCCGCAGATATTACAGCGAAACCGTTCTCCCCCCCTATATGCAGAAACTCGGAGAGCTCTGGCAGATGGATTTTGCCCTTGATAAGAAAGAGTTCGCCACCGCCGACCGTTGGGCGGCTAGGGTGAATACAGGGCTTGAAAATAAAGAGCGTCTGCGCGCCCTTGAAACCTACTGTCTTATAAATAAGATTCAACCTTTAGACGGCAATCCGTATTCGTGCGTAATAACCCGCATAGAGCTTGCAAAAGCTGACGCAGAGGTAAAGATACCTGTTTTTGAAGGCGGCGAATATATATACAGACGGGCGGGGGGTGCCTTAAACATCCTTGTGATAAGCTCCGACAATATGCAGGACGCAAGCGGCGGGGTTTACTTCTATGCAAAACGCTATCCCGATTTTGAACATAAACTGCGCCTCTCAAAAACTCCGCG
>JAITJJ010000204.1 GCA_031278965.1 Deferribacteraceae bacterium | reverse complement strand
AAGTTCTCGGTATATCGTGCTTATATGAACTCCCAAATATTCGCTTATTGCCAAAGGTGTCTCCCCTCTATTTCTCATAATATTGTAATATTTATACATCGGCGGCACCGTCCTGTCTTTTTTTCTCAAAATAATTATACAAGAAGACCGCCGATAACTTCGAATATTTATTAACACTCCTTTATAAGTCATTATAAACAAGCCATATTTTTAACAGAAAAGAGAATAAAGGTTTTGGATGATAACACAAGCTGTCTCTCTGTCAAGGTCAAGCCCTTCGGGTTGCTGCGCAAACCTTGACATCGCTGTAGGATTGGCTTAATAGGCTCGTCTTTTCTTCTTCTCTTTTTTCTTTTCAGAAATCTATCTCCCCCCAAAAAATAATTGTCTCCGTATACTAAATCCTTTTCGCATTTAATATTACAATCTAGTAGTTAGACGAAAATAATGATTCTGTTTGACATCTGCTTTTTTTTACTTTAACATAGTTTTTATATGAGGCAGCCTTGTTGTTGCCCGAGGTTTATTTTATCCATGTACTTAATCACCTCCTTTTGGCTGCATTCCTGACTTTAGGAATGCAGCTTTTTTGTTGTTTTAAGGATTTGGATAAAAACCCTTTCAGAACTTCTAAAAAATTTTTCTAGGATTTTTGCTTTACTTGGTATACGTTATGATTAAATTTATTATGAGGTAGAGGATGCGTCAGATAAGATTTTTTGATACAACCCTGAGGGACGGAGAGCAGGCGCCGGGCTTCGCTATGAAGACAGAGGAAAAGATTGCCCTTGCGCTCCAACTTGAAAGGCTTGGGGTGGATATAATAGAGGCGGGTTTCCCCATATCCTCTCCGGGGGATTTTGAGGCGGTGCAAAAGATCGCTTCCGTTTTAACAAAATCAGCGATAACGGGGCTCTCCCGCGCCAACCGCAAAGATATAGAGCGCGCTTGGGAAGCTCTTAAAATGGCGGTAAAACCCCGTCTGCATATAGTGATCGCTACCTCTGACATACATCTGGTTCATAAACTTAGAAAGAGTCGCGAGGAGGTTTTGGAGATCGCAGTTGATGCCGTATCCTTTGCAAAGAACCTTACAACTGATGTGGAGTTCAGCGCGGAGGATGCCATAAGAAGCGATCCAGACTATCTCTGCAAAGTCTTTAAGGCGGTGATAGATGCTGGGGCAATCACCGTAAATATCCCCGATACGGTGGGCTATACTACGCCGGATGAATTTTACGAGCGGGTTTCCTATGTTATAAAGAATGTGCCGAATATTGATAAAGCCGCCGTGAGCGTCCACTGCCATAACGATCTGGGTTTGGCGGTGGCAAACTCTCTTGCGGCGGTGCGAGCCGGTGCAACGCAGATTGAGTGCACGGTAAACGGTATCGGGGAACGGGCAGGCAACGCCGCTTTGGAAGAGATAGTGATGATGCTGAATGTCCGTAAAGATATATTCAATGATGTGCTCCACGGGATAAATACCAAGGAGATTTACCGCACAAGCAGACTCCTTACCTCTATCACCGGAATTGAATGTCAGCCGAATAAGGCTGTTGTAGGCAGAAACGCATTTTCCCATGAATCCGGTATTCATCAGGACGGGGTGCTGAAAAACCCCTTCACCTATGAGATTATGACGCCTGAAAGCGTGGGTTTTCCAGGAAATAAGATAGTGCTTGGCAAACACTCCGGACGGCACGCATTTACAACCCGCCTGAAATCACTCGGTTATGAGTTTGAACAGGAAAAGATTAATAAACTCTTTGAAGAGTTTAAAGAGCTTGCCGATAAAAAGAAAGAAGTCTTTGACGAGGATTTGGATGTGCTTGTGAATAAAACATTTGTTCAAGACTTTCCGATAGCTTATAGTTTGGGCTATATATTCTTTTCCAGCGGGAACACCCATATCCCAACAGCAACAGTAACTCTGGCGGACAGCGATGGAGTGGAGCGCACGGAAGCCTCCACCGGAGACGGTCCTGTGGATGCCGCTTTCCGCGCTCTGGAAAAGATAACAGGCATCCCGAGCAAACTCTCGTCTTATAAGATAAGCGCTCTTACCGAAGGCAAAGACGCACAGGGGGAGGTTATCCTTACTGTGGAGTTTGCTGGGGAAGAACCTATGAGCGGGAAAGGGTATTCCACCGATGTGGTGGTGGCAAGCGTTCACGCCTATATTGCTGCCTTAAACCGCTATATAAACCGCCATAATCATGGCGGAACACAAGGAGATCGCGGATGTTTCAAGGGAGTATAGTCGCTCTGGTCACCCCCTTAAACGGCGGGAGGGTGGATAAAGAAAAGGTGAAGGAGCTTGTTGATTTTCAGATAAGAAATTCAACTCAAGCGATAATCCCCATGGGCACCACCGGGGAAGCCGCAACTATGTCACATGATGAGGATATTGAAGTAACCGCCCTTGTGGTTAAACATGTAAGCGGGAGAGTCCCCGTAATAGCAGGCACCGGCTCCAACAGCACCAGCGAGGCCTTGTTTCTGACTGAAGCTGCAAAAAAGAGCGGAGCCGATGCGGCGCTGGTGGTAACGCCATACTACAATAAGCCGACCCAAGAGGGGTTGTATCAGCACTTCAAATATCTTGCGGAAAATGTTGACATCCCTATAATTTTATACAATGTCCCTAGCAGAACAGGGGTTTGGCTTCAGCCGGAAACTATCGCCAGACTTGCGAGAGTTCCTGGGATCGCGGCGATTAAAGAGGCAAGCGGAGGAGTGGATACCACTATGCTCCTTCTAAGGCTTGTGCCGGATTTCACCGTTTTATCGGGGGATGACAATCTCACCCTCCCTCTTATGGCGTTGGGCGCCAAAGGGGTTATCTCTGTTGCGGCAAACGCTGTGCCGGACAAGGTTTCCGCCCTCTGCCGGCATATGCTTAACGGGGATTACGCCACCGCCAGAGGCATCCACTATGAATTGTTGGATTTCTTTAAAGGGATATTTATAGAATCAAATCCTATCCCAATCAAAGCTGCCCTTGCTATGCTCGGCATGATAAGGGAGGAATACCGCCTTCCCCTTGTTCCTATGGGGGAAGCCAACAGAGAAAAGCTAAAAGGGATAATGAAAGATATGGGGCTCTCTGTATGATAAAGGTGTTGGTAATAGGCGCGGGGAGAATGGGTCGGGAGATTCTGAACGCCGTGGAAACAGATATTGACTGTGCGATAGCAGGGATAGTAGACGCTCCGGAGAAGGAGAGTATAGGCAGAAGCGTATATGGCATCTCTATAACCGATAATATCTATGATGTTTCGGGGAATGCCGATATTATTATAGATTTTTCCGGAGCAGCAGGAACTGCAAACCATATTAAAGATTACAAAGAGCTAAAACTCCCCCTTGTTGTAGGGAGCACCGGACTTTCTGAAATTGATCAGGCGGGGCTCGCCGCCCTGTCAAAAGAGGTGCCGATTTTGGCGGACACCAATATGAGCGTAGGAGTAAATATAATGCTGAAATTAGTTGAAACCGCATCCCGCGCAGCGGGAGAGGATTTTGACATTGAAATACTGGAAGCGCACCATAGATATAAAAAAGACGCCCCGTCCGGAACAGCCCTTGCTCTTGCCAGAGCTGCCTCAAGAGGAGAAACAGCTGTGACAGGGGAGCGAGCGGGAGCACGTCCAGCGGACGTGCTTGGGATGCAGGTTTTAAGGGGGGGGGATTGCGCGGGAGAGCATACGGTTTTCTATTTCGGCGAGGGAGAGCGGTTGGAAATAACCCACCGGGCAACAAACCGCAACATCTTTGCAAAAGGGGCGCTGCGTGCCGCCAAATGGTTGATTGATAAACCTACCGGGCTGTATAAGATGAGAGATTGCCTGGAAAAGTAAACAAATTCCCGACAGCTTGCTGCGCAAACCTCGGCTTCGCTATAGATTGGTTTATTTAGCCAAGCTTGTCTTATTCCCTTTTTCCTCTTCAGAAATATATTCCCCTCCAAAAAAATTATTCCCCTTTATAACAAAATATCTTTCGCATTTAATATTATTATTCAGAAAGAAAGTTTGAAGGTTAACAACCTGAACTCTCGTAAATTATAGCGTAGCAGGCGGTGGGACATCCATACAATCAAACAAGTTTCGTTGTTTTTGTGTTAATGTGGGCGGTGTCCCTTGTATCCATAGCGTTCAATTGCATCAATGCCATCAAGCAGCGACTGCATTGTATAATT
>JAITJJ010000143.1 GCA_031278965.1 Deferribacteraceae bacterium | reverse complement strand
GCCCAGAATACCCTGACATCCGCTATGGCGGATTTAAGCGTATTGGAAGAGCAGCTCCGCCGCTCTTTTGTTAAAGTTCCCTATGATGCGGTGGTTGTGAAAAAGAGCGTAAGCGCGGGAGAGTGGGTTTCAGTGGGAACAACGGTTTATGAAATATCAGAGAGAAAGTTAGAGGTGGTGTTTAACGTTCCCCAAGCCGTGGTGAGCGAGATCTCCGTGGGAGGAAAAGCGGAGGTTATTCTAGGGGATAAACGGTATTCCGGCACTGTAAGAACAATAGTTCCCCAAGCGGATACCGTAAGCCGCACCTTCCCCGTAAAGCTGGATCTTCCCTATTCACCCGATCTCATGGGCGGCATGGATTGCTCAGTCAGGCTTGGCGTGGGGAAAGCCGAGAGCGTTCAGCTTGTTCCCATAGATGCGGTGGTAAAACGTGACAACGTAGACGCCGTTTTTACTATAAGCGACAACAAAGCGCAGATTATCCCCGTTACGGTGATAGGGTATAAAGATTCTCTTGTGGGCTTTCAGGCGGCTCAGAAGATACCTTTCGTCATAACCAGGGGAAACGAGAGTCTGGCGGACGGACAGCCCGTCAGAACGGTGGTTCAATGAAAATAGATTAAGTCGGATATTTTTATGACAATCCTAAAATACGCCTTATATAACCCAGTAAAGGTTATAGTGGCGGTTCTGTTTGTGGTTCTTTTCGGCGTTCAGGCATTAAACCGGATGCCCTATCAGTTAAGCCCCAGCGTTGACTACCCTACCATTACAGTAAGCACGGTTTGGACCGGTGCTACACCGTATGAAGTGGAACGGGAGGTGGTGGAGCGGCAGGAAAATGTTCTTAAAAGCCTTCCGGGGCTTATGGAGATGGAGAGCAACTCCAGTAACGGGCGGGGTTCCATAACCCTACAGTTTGAACTTGGGGAATCGCTTATGGATGCAACGCTGAACGTCACCAATAAATTAAACGAGGTGCGTACCTATCCCGAAAATGTTGAAAAGCCTGTGATCCGCGCCTCCGGAGGAAGTGACGATACACCGGTTGTTTTTATGCTCATTACGCTGCTTCCGGGCAATTCGCGGGATATAGATTCCTACCAGAACTATGTTGATGATGAAGTTGTCCCCCACTTTGAGCGGATAAAGGGGGTTTCGGAGGTATTTTTCTTCGGCGGACGCCGCACGCAAATGCATGTAAATATAAGCCCCGAAAAGATGGCGGCTCATAACATCAGCTTTGAAACAATATCCAACGCTTTAAGCCTTGAAAATGTCAACATCTCCGCCGGGCTTCTCCCCATAGGGCGCAAAAATTATAGGGTGCGTACGGTGGCGGAATATAAAGATATTGAAGGGATAGAGGATACCATCCTTGTTTCCGATAACGGCGGGATAGTTAGAATCCGTGATGTCGCAACTGTAAACTACGGCTATGCTTTAAGCGAATCTGCCGTTAAAACAGGGGCCGAGCGCACTATGATGCTGGGGATAGTCAAAGAGCAGGGCGCAAACGTTCTGGAGCTTACAGACGCGGCGGAAGCGATTTTTCACACCCTCAACGAAACAAGCCTGAAGGATCAGGGGCTTGAGCTAAGATGGATTTACGATCAGCGTCCGTATATCAACGGCGCCATAAGCCTTGTGAAGGGGAATATCATTTTAGGCGGGGTACTTGCGGTGCTTGTCCTCCTGATATTCCTCCGCAGCGTGACATCCACCGTCATAATCGCCACCGCCATACCAGTCAGCGTAGTCGGAACTTTTATAGCCATGAACCTTTTGGGGCGCTCCCTCAACGTCATAAGCCTTGCGGGGATCGCCTTTTCCGTGGGAATTTTGGTGGACAACGCCATAGTTGTTCTTGAAAATATAGATCGCCACCGAAAGTTGGGAAAATCGCCGGGGGTTGCCGCACTGGACGGCGCCACAGAGGTATGGGGGGCGGTGCTTGCCTCTACCCTCACAACCGTGGCGGTTTTTCTGCCGGTGGTTTTTATAAAAGAGGAAGCGGGGCAGCTATTCAGAGATATCGCTATTGCCATAAGCTGCTCTGTAACCCTGTCTCTGCTTGTATCTCTTACGGTGATCCCGATGCTTTCAAGGGTTTTTGCGGAGCACCTCCCGTCAAAGCCCGCCCCGGCCTTCACCAACTTTATCGCCCGTTTTGGCAGGTTATTGGTTAAATTTATAATGTTTTTCTCGGTTTTTGCAAATAGATCGCGGCTTAACCGTGCCGTTGTGGTCTTAAGTTTTACTGCCGTTTCCATTATAAGCGTTATCCTCTTTTTCCCTAAGATGGAGTATCTCCCGCTTGGGAATATGAATATGATCTCCTCCAACTTTATAATTCCGGCGGGTTTATCCCTTGCGGAACGCTCTGATCTGGGGGATACTTTTTACGGCTATGTAGAGCCATATATCGGAAAGGAGAAAGACGGCTTCCCCGCCATAAAAGAGTTTATGTATAATGTAAATCAGGGCGGGATGTTTGCCGTGGCGACCAGCGCCGATTCCGCGCGGGCGGCGGAGCTTGTGGATCTCTTGGCAATTCAGGTTCAGAAAGTTCCGGGAACGACAGGCTTTACAAGCCAGAACGGTATCTTTCAAAACCGCAACAGCGGGGGACGCAGCATTAACCTTATGGTTACGGGGGATAACTTGGATCAGTTGCTTGAGGTCTCAAAGCGGATATCTTCCGATCTGCAGGAGAAGATCCCGGGAGTTCAGGTGCGCCCAAGACCTTCTCTGGATATGCTCTTCCCGGAGATAACTTTTACGCCGAACTCCTCAAGGCTTAAAGATTCTGGGCTTAACCCCGAATATTTGGGCAGGGCGATAGATGCCTATGTGGACGGAAGGCAGGTGGGAGAATTCAGGGATGAGATTCTGGGCAATATTGATCTTCTGGTTATAGCAGACCGCAACCGCCTCTTAAACCCTGATGATATTCAGGATATGCCCATACCGATTGCAGGCTCCAGAGTGGTTCCCATATCAAGCATCTCCGATATGCAGCTTGGCTATGGTATGGACGGCATACGGCGCTACGAGCGCAAGCGCGCCTTTATCCTCTCCGTGTCTGCCCCGCAGGATATGGTGCTTGAAGCCCTTATGGATAATGTGAGGGACAAGGTGATAGCCCCGTTAAAACAGACTGCCCTTCTTGACAGGATAGACATTATATATTCCGGCGCCGCGAGCAAACTTGTTCAGGCAAAAGAGGTTTTACAGGAAAACTTTATCATGGCGGTGCTGATTACATACCTTCTCATGGCGGCTCTTTTCAGCAACTTCCTCTATCCGTTTATCATAATGTTCAGCGTTCCCCTTGCGGTTGCGGGGGGATTCGCGGGTTTAAAAATTGTAGACACCTTCATTGCGCCCCAGTCCATGGACGTGCTTACAATGCTCGGCTTTATCCTCCTTGTGGGGGTGGTTATAAACAACGCCATCCTGATAGTCCACCAGTCGCTTAACAATGTAAACTACGGTCTGCCGCAGGCGGAAGCGATAAGCAAAGCTGTGGCGGACAGATTGCGCCCCATATATATGAGCGCCTTTACCTCAATTTTGGGGATGATGCCGCTTGTTATAATACCCGGTCCCGGTTCTGAGCTCTATCGGGGGTTGGGAAGCGTGGTTTTGGGGGGTCTTGCGGTATCCACAGTATTCACGGTCTTTCTGATCCCCGCCCTGCTAAGTTTCTTTAACCTAGAGAAAGGGAGGAAGATTGAAGCAAAATAGTTGTCAGACAGACAATTAAACGGCGCTAAATTTATGCTGATATACCTTGCCACCGCAAACAACCATAAATTAGAGGAGATAAAAGGGATTCTGACCGGAGCGGAGATCGCGCTCTTTCCATGCTATGATCCTTCTATGGCGGTGGAGAGCGGGAGCACTTTTGAGGAAAATGCTACCATAAAAGCCATCGCCCTCTCTAAACTTACAGACAGCTATGTATTGGCGGATGATTCCGGCTTATCGGCGGATGCGCTGGGGGGAGCTCCGGGGATATACTCCCATAGATACGCCCATATAAATGCCACCGATAAGGAAAACAATGAATACTTGCTCTCCCAAATCCCTGGCAATGCCCCAAGAACAGCCCGCTTTATCTGCGTTCTAGCTCTTGCAAAGAAAGGTCTGCTAATTAAAACCTTTAGGGGAGAGTGCGAGGGAACTATAGCTTTTGAAGAGCGGGGCGAAAACGGTTTCGGCTATGATCCGCTCTTTGTTTTACCCGATGGGCGAAGCATGGCAGAATTAACCCCGGAAGAAAAAAACCGTATAAGCCATAGAAGCGCCGCCCTGGCGCTTTTGTCCGATTATCTGAGAAAAAACCGCGATACCAACAGCGGTTAAAATATTTTCTTGCCTAACTGCTGAATTATGGGTATAAGTTACTCTCCCTATGGAGAGTCTGGAGGAGTGGCCGAGTCCGGTTTAAGGCGGCGGTCTTGAAAACCGTTGCGGCGCAAGCTGCCGTGGGTTCAAATCCTACCTCCTCCGTAAACTTTTTGTTAGGGTTTGCTAAAATTTTTAGGAGAGATGTCCGAGTCTGGCTTAAGGGGCGCGACTGGAAATCGCGTGTGGACTAAATCCACCGGGAGTTCGAATCTCCCTCTCTCCGCTTAAAAAGCTCTGAATATGCGCCTATACAGGCAGTCGCGGGTATTGTTTTTGCAATTTTCTTTCAATATTTCAGATAGAATTAATTCCGCATAGGTTTAAAACCGGACGGCAGCCCCATAAGCTGCAAGAGTTTATGGTTGCACTTTCCTGAAAATAGTGCTAGAGTTCCTTGTTTAGCATATATATAAGATTATGTTTAATTGCATTATATATGGCATTGTGCAATGGTGGATATATGGGATTAGATCACGGAATACTTTTGGAATCGGGAACCAACGAGTTTGAGATAGTTGAGTTTGTCATTAAGGCTGAACGTTCTTTTCACTTTTGCATTAATGTTGCAAAAGTTCGTGAGGTTATCCGTTTCCCAGAGGTAATTCATGTGCCGGATGCTCATGAGGCTGTTGTGGGAACGGCAAATATCCGCCAAAACCTTGTTCCCATCATTGATCTTGCCCACTGGCTCGGCTTAAACAAAAAAGTGGATTATAAAGACTGTAAAGTCATTGTTACCTATTTCAACAATATGAGCAACGGCTTCCTTGTGGACGAAGTGGTGCGCATTCATAGGATCAACTGGGCGGATATTAAAGATTACTCCGCTATAACGGATTTTAAGATGGTTGAATCTGTTCTGGGCGTTATCAATATCCAAGGCAGAATGATTCAGCTTCTTGACTTTGAAAGTATTGTGGCTGAGATAAATCCGCAGACAAAACTGATAAATTCCGCAATAGATATGTCTCTTAAAGAAGATCGGGAGGGGTTTAAAATATTTATCGCCGAGGATTCCCCCGTTATAAGGCGGCTTCTCCTCCAAAACCTCACTCGGGCGGGCTATACGGTCAGAGCCTTTGATAACGGTGCTCTCCTTTTAAACGCTCTGGAGAAAGAGTTGCCGCATTTGATCGTAACAGACCTTGAAATGCCTGTTACGAGCGGGGATTTTGTTATCCGCAAAGTTAGGGAATCCATCCCCATTGCGGCGCTCCCCATAATTGTTTTTTCCTCTATGCAGAGTGAGGAAAACGAGCGCAAAATGCATGCGCTAGGTGCAAACAAATTCATTGGCAAACCAGAATTATCCCTTCTGGTTTCCATAGTGGATGAATATCTAATAAAGAGGTAAATATGAAAAAGGTTCTCGTGCTTTTCGCAATCTCCGCCCTTATCTCCGCTTGCGCTTCCGCCGGAAATGAAAGTGTCAGCCGCAATTTAAGCGCTATGTCAGATGAGATAGCATCCCTTTCATCCTCAGTGGGCGAACTTAGGTCAACAGTAGATGAATTAGTTTTAAAAAGCGATGCATTATCTGCGGAAAATGCCCAGGGTGCGGAAATGATAGGAGAGTTGCAAACAGAGATAACCTATCTGTCAAATGAAGTTACTCTCCTGAAAGGCACCCCCAAAGCTCCCGCTCCGTCCGAAGCAACCGCGGCGGCGGTTCCGGCTGCTCCTGCCTCCCCTAAAATCGTTATAATTGAGGATGTTAAAGCCGTTAAAGAGAGCCTTTACTCTTTTGCTCTGGATCTCTACAATCAGGGAAAGAATTCCGAAAGCATAGCTAAATTTAAAGAATTCCTCTCAAAATTTCCCGGAGATGAGCTTGCCAACAACGCCCAATACTGGATAGCGGAAAACTACTATACCCTTGAACAGTTTACAAAAGCCATAGAGGAGTTTGGCGCCGTTATCTCCAAATATCCGAACAAAGCGAAGGCTCCAGACGCTCTCTTAAAAATCGGCTATTCATACCATGAAATGGGGCGCAATAACGATGCGATAAACTCTCTGAATGAGGTTATAAGTAAATACCGCTCAAGCGATGCGGCAAAACTTGCACAGCAAAAGCTATCAGAGTGGCAGTAAAAGTGTTCCAAAGTGCTTGGAAAGGCGGCATGCACTCTTTCTAGGCACTCTGCTCTTTTTCCTGCTATTTCTATCCGTCTTTTCTTTCGCTTTTTCTTCCGCCGTATGGGGGGAAGAGGCCATGCAGGCTTCAACCCCATGGAGCGAGGCGGAGCACATGTCGGTAAAATTTTTCAGCATTGCTGGCGGCAGTGCTTACAATGTAATCACTCCGGGCGGATACAACGGCTTATACAGGAAAATTGCGGAGATGCCCTCTTGGTATATTGAAATTTTTTCTCCCGATCTGCTTAACCCCGAAAGGAGGACAATTTTTTCATATCTTAAACTTTCATCAACCCTTTATATTTCCATCCCCAATGAATATATTGCGCAAGGCAGGAAAGAAGATATATATTCCTCGCTTGCCTTAGAGCTTAAAACCCCATTGACTTTCTCCTTTTTAGGGCACGAAACCCCATTATACTTTGGTCTGGATGCGGATATTTTCCGCTTTTCATCCAAAGCAGATGAAAAGATAGGCGCTGAAGGGAGGTTTGTCCTTGAGAAGGGGAGTTTTGTTTCCCTCACGGGACATAAAGAGCGCTTTTATATCGGAGTGAACACCACCGCAACCAGGGGAGATGCGCCCATCAGCAGATCTAGGTTTGGTATCTTTTACACCCAGAGTGTCCGCCCCCGCTACGCAACACTGCCCAGCGATACGGATTATCATTGGGTATTCAGAGAGAGCGATAGATACGCTGGGATATTCTATAAAATAGTAAAACCGCTTTTTTTCAAAGGGTTTGCCTTGGGCACCAAACTGTATTTAGGCTTCGGCTTCCGGGAACTCTTAGCCGGTTACGGCCACAGCAATAAAGATTTTGAAAACTCAAGGATCTATCTCTATACGGATTTTGAGGTTTCGGCAACCTATCAGTATGATTTCAGCGATAGCTTTCATATTAATATATATACAGATTATACTTTCATAAACTCCACCCTTCTGCAATCAAAGTCAGAAGGTGCCGCAGCTTATAAAAATGACGGAGAAAACCGCTTCAGCGCCGGAGCGGGTTTTGCATTTTACTACTAATTCCATTTTTAATTCATCAAGGCATTAATTATTCAAGGTGATGAGGTAATGGAGCGTGTAATCTCCGGAGAGTTTTCAAGCTTAAAAGCTCATCGACCAAGTGATCCTCCAAAGCGTTGATGCCAGAAAATATGCGATTGCAGAACCCTTTTCCTTTAAACTCGTCCCATATGTGTTCAACGGGTTTCAATTCCGGGGAATAAGGGGGCAAAAAAGTTATGCGAATGTTTGCCGGAACCTTCAGTGAACTTGATTTATGCCAACCGGCACCATCGGCAA
>JAITJJ010000136.1 GCA_031278965.1 Deferribacteraceae bacterium | reverse complement strand
CGGCACTATAACGGAGAGTTATTCAACCGGGGATATTACTGGCGATTCTTGTACGGGCGGCATCGCGGGGTGTGTCGGCGGCACGGTAACGAGGAGTTATTCAACCGGAGATGTTACGAGTAGTGATTCTGCGGGCGGCATCGCGGGATATGTTCAAAGCGGCGGTACGATATCCTCCTGTGCCGCCGCAAATGAGAAGATAGCATATTCCGGCAGTGGGACAGTATACCTCGGCCGGGTAGTGGGGAGAAACGATAGTTCTATAGCAAACGACAACTTCGCTAACTCCGATATGAAGCTGAACGGTGTTATAGTTTCTGACGGCACTGATGAGAACGGCATAGGCAAACCCCTCTCTGAGCTTCAAACCCAAACCACCTATGAAGACGGGCTCGACTGGCAGTTCGGAAGCAGTGACGCTGCCCCTTGGAAGATGTCCGTGAATACGGGTTACCCGATATTTTACTGGCAGGAGTAGCTTTCATTTACGGCTGTTTTTTATTTCGTATACTATAGGGCAAGAAAAACAGCTGAAAAATTTGCAGTAATATATTCAAAATCAAACTCTGGCTTGTTCGTTTGACGGTGAAAGCCGTCAAACGCCTAAGTTCCCCTCTGAGGAACCAGCTTCAATTCGGGAAAATCCGGTAGGAAGTGGGTATCGGGGAATTCTATCTTTTCATATTCTTCATCGTGGAGATTGGTTACGGCTTTCAAAAAATCTTTGATAAGCTCCGGTCTTTGCGGTTCTGCCATTAAGGTCTTAAATACAATACCAAGTTTAGGGGATAAAAGCGGCTTCTTTGCATTCTCCGGTGTACATACCGCCTTGTAAAGTGACACCTGGCATCTTAAATCTTCAATTAAAAATAAGCAGGAATTTATTTTTAAAAATATATTGGAAACAATAATTTTTAATATTGTCTACGAATTACATTAATTAATTCAGTTAACTGCATGTCGCAAAAATACCTTGGTTTTTTATAGACAACTTTTTCAGCACATTTTGAAAAAAAAGGCTTGCAATCAAAAAAGATAATTAGCATAGTAATTGAAAGTGTTTACAGTGTTTTTTACAATTTGCTGACAACGCTCTTTTTTGTGTTTTAGGTGTTGCTTTTTTAATGAAGGGTTAAAAGCGACACCTTAAAAGAGCAGAAGTTCGCTCTGAAATGGCAATACAAAGGTTTTACTATTCGAAAAAAGAACAATGCCAAAACAGAACCCCAAAATTATCAATTTATGGCGATACGCGGAATTAGAAAGGCAAGCGGTATTTTCGCTTAAAATATGCAAAGGGTTGTGGGATTAATATATCTGAAAAACGCGGGGTTCCATTCCCGCATTCCGCCTGCGCTTCAGATGTTATAAAAGCACAGAAAAGAATATGAAATTTGCCTAAAAAAGTAGCAATCTACTATGATTTTATTCACTAAAAACTGCTTTAAACCCTTGATACTACAGGACATTCAGCTTTTATAACTGCAAAAGTCAGGGTATTTGTGAATATATTTAACGGTTAATATGAACCCCAGACAGTCATTTTCAACACATTATGAGTTTTGTATTTGTGAATATATTTAACGGTTAATATGAACCTATGAACCTTCTCAATATATCCCGGCTTTCGGGGGTGTCCTCGGCGGAGAGTTTGCCATATTTCCCCGCATTTTCTGGATCCTCGCTTTTGTAAACTTCAATATAATCTCTCATGACAGAGCCGGAATACTCAGGGTGAAATTGAAGGCTGAAAGCCGTATCATTATATATTATTATCTGATTCGGATCCCTCTCGGAGCGAGCCGCAGACAGCGCGCCTTCAGGGAGTCTGGTTACAGTTTGGGAGTGAACAAGGTTTGCCTTAAAAACTTTCGGAACTCCATAAAGAAGGGGAGAATCGGCGTTGTTCAGATATATGTCCAAAGTTCCTATTTCCGCTCCTCCCGCAAGATAATCCACCGAACCTCCAAGGGCATAGCTCATAAGCTGATGTCCGTAGCAAACGCCCAAGAGGGGCAAGCCGATTTTTACCGCATCCGAAATCCATGCCGCCGTGCGCTCGCTCCATTCAAGATGATCGGTAACCATTGCAGGGGAACCGGTAATGATGGCTGAAGAATAGCCGGCAGGAGGTTCAAGGGTCTCTCCTCTATAAACATCTATGACCGCCGTATCTTCATATGAGCATCCGCCCTCTTCAAAAAACATCTCCCCAAAGGTTTTATAAGTAAGCACTTCGGGCGGACCGGTTTGAATGATTAAACGTTTCATAAACTCTCCGAAATTTTGATTATTTTATATCACTCCGTTCAAATATATCAGAGCTTTGGTATTGCTCGATCTCCCATTTTTTCATAGGGAGTTCCGTTTTATCCGTGTCTATCCTAAAGCCGGATTTAAGGATATTGCCGCTATAGATAAGTTTCAGAGTTTTGCCGTTCGGAAGATAAATATAACCCGATACCTTTTCCCCGCTCCGATAGGTCATCTCAATCTTTACTTCCCCGTTTTTTCTAAAAGACCTCCGCAAACCGTTTATCTTATCGTTTTTATAAGCGGCTTCCTCTTTTAATATCTCAGATAGTTCATCATAATATTCGTTTTTTATCCCTGCCAGCTTCCCGTTTCTATATACTGCGATAGTTTTTAGGTTTCCGCTTTCATAATAGCTCTTTTCGCTCCCGTTTTTGCTTCCGTTTTTATAGGGGGTTTCGCTTGCAACTCTCCCGTTTTTATGATAGCGGAATTCCATACCCTTTTCCTGTCCATCCTCGAACGGCGTTTCCCTCTCCACTTTCCCGTTTTCATAGTAATAGCGGCTTATTCCATGAAGAATGCCGTCAGCGAGCTCTTTCTCCGCTTTTATATTCCCGTTTTCATAGTATTCTGTGCGGATTCCGGTCTGCTTCCCGCTCTTAAATGTGAGAGAGTATTCAAGCTTCCCATTTCCCCGATAGAATTTTGCTGTTCC
>JAITJJ010000072.1 GCA_031278965.1 Deferribacteraceae bacterium | reverse complement strand
TGAATTCTGAATTATCATAATTTTGCCTTCAAGGTTGATTTTATTGCTTTTGCGCAAAAATCACTATATCAACTTTGTGAGGCTTTTTCTGCCTCTTTCTGCTCCCTAATACAGTATCCTCAACCCTCTACAGATGTTCAATAAAAAATTCTGGGGTAACGCGAGAAAAGAGATGTATAACTGCTTATCCCCTCCCGCTTTGGAATATATAGTTGTTATGTCCTTGCTTTTTTGTTAATATAACGCCGAAAAGAAACGCGGTATCTGCTCTGCAGAGAGATTAATTACAAGGAACATATATGACTAAAGTCAGAATAGGTTTAATCGGTTATGGGGTGGTAGGAAGAGGTTTTGTTGCCGCCATTAAAAAGAACAGGGCAGTTATCTATGATAAAACCGGCATTGAGCTTGAATTAAGCGCTGTAGCCGATCTTAACATTGCCTCCTCCTATGATCAATTTTTAGAAGATGTTCCGTTTAAAACCAGAGACGCCGAAGAGTTGGTTACCTCGCCTAATATAGATATAGTTGTGGAACTTATCGGGGGATATACGGTTGCAAAAGAATTTATTACCAAAGCTATCGCCAATAAAAAATATGTGGTTACTGCTAATAAGGCGCTCCTTGCACAGTTTGGGCGGGAGATATTTTCACAGGCGGACGAGGCGGGAGTAGGCGTAGGCTTTGAGGCTAGCTGCGGGGGCGGTATTCCTCTAATAAGCGTCCTGAAAGAGGATCTGGCAGCAAACAATATTTTGGAGGTTTGCGCCATAATCAACGGTACGGCAAACTTTATCCTTACCCGCATGACCTATGAGGGGGCAACCTATGAAACGGCTTTGGCGGAGGCAAAGACGCTCGGATATGCTGAGGCCGACCCCACCTTTGATGTGGAAGGGATAGATTCCGCACACAAGATCACTCTGCTTTCATCCATTGCCTTTGGAACATGGGTGGATTTCAAAAAAGTTTATACCGAAGGGATCACAAAGATATCTACGGTGGATATAAACTTTGCTAAGGAGCTTGGATGCACCATAAAACTTCTGGCTATCGGCAAAAGAACAGAAAAGGGGATAGATGTGCGGGTTCACCCCACCATAATCTCTCTTAAACATAGGCTTGCTGCGGTAAACGATTCTTTTAATGCGGTTTTGGTGAAAGGCGATATTGTCGGGGAAACTTTTCATCTTGGGCGGGGTGCGGGCAGCCTCCCAACCGGCAGCGCCGTGGCGGCGGACGTGATTAAACTCTCTAAAGAGATAGTGAATAGAACCGCTCCCCGTATCCCCCCATTGGGCTTTTTATCCCCCAAAGAGTTAAATTTGACAGATATAAAGGATGTAGAGTCCGAGTACTATCTCCGCTTTGAAACGGAGGATACTCCCGGTGTGCTCTCTGGCGTAGCGGGAGTGCTTGCAAAAAACAGCGTAAGTATCAAGAGCGCTCTGCAGCGCCCCTACGAGAATGAGCTGCAAATCCCTATGGTTTTTCTTACTCACACAACCACGGGGCGGCAGATTGACGACTGTTTAAAAGAGATAATCCGTTTCCCCTTTATAAAAGGCGAACCCGTGGCGATTCGGGTGGAAGAAGAGGGGTAGCCGTATAAAGCAGGTAAACTAACAAGTGTTTTGTGAGTTGCGGTTACTGCAACTCACAGTAAACGCTGGAGAACAAAGTTATCCTTCTCTATGAACATGTGGCTCTATGAGTTTGTGGGTGCGTCGTGGGCATCCCCGTTTACCTTAAAATCCTCAAGCGCTTTAGGTTTTGCCCTTCCGCTTTTATTATAATAGTCCACAAGGGCGCTCTTTACCGCTTCCTCCGCCAAAACAGAACAGTGAACCTTCAGCGGCGGAAGCCCGTCCAGAGCTTCAACCACCGCCTTATTGGTCAAAGTAAGAACTTCATCAATAGTTTTCCCTTTAATAAGCTCTGTCGCCATAGAACTTGTGGCAATGGCGGCGCCGCAACCAAAGGTGTTAAACTTGACATCGGTTATAACATCATCATCTATCTTGAGATACATTTTCATTATATCTCCGCAACGGGCATTGCCGACTTCACCTATCCCGTCTGCATCTTCAATCCTCCCCACATTGCGCGGGTTCTCAAAATGATCCATTACCGCTTTGGAATACGCAGGCATCTTACTTTCCTCCTTTTTGAATCCGTTCCCACACCGGGGACATGCTTCTTAGTTTTTCAATGATTGGCGGAAGAGTTTTTATTATAAAATCCGCCTCTTCAAAGGTGTTTTGCTCGTTAAAAGAGAGTCTGAGGGAACCGTGGGCTATTTCATGGGAAAGCCCTATGGCAAGGAGAACATGGGACGGATCAAGAGAACCCGATGTGCAGGCGGAGCCAGAGGAAGCGCATATCCCCGCCGCGTCCAACTTTAAGAGCAGCGATTCCCCTTCAATCCCTTCAAAGCAGAAGTTTGCCACTCCGGGGAGGTGCTTTTCCGGATCTCCATTGTATCTGCTCTTTGGAATTTTAAGAAGTTCCTTCACAAGTTTTTCGCGGATAGCTATGGTTTTGGCAGCATTTGCCTCAAGGTTCTCCACAGCTTCCGTGAGCGCCGTTGCAAGCCCTATATTTCCTGCTACATTCTCTGTTCCGCCGCGCCTGCCGCGCTCCTGCGCCCCGCCTTCCATAAATATATTGAGGGGAACCCTCTGGCGCGCATAAAGAACCCCGACTCCTTTGGGTCCATTGAATTTATGAGCCGACAGGGAGAGCATATCCACATTGTCCGCTTTCACATCCACCGGAATATGCCCCACCGCCTGAACGGCATCCGTGTGGAAGGGCACCCCTTTTCGACGGCAGATGGAACCTATCTCTGCGATCGGTTGAATTGTGCCGATCTCGTTGTTGGCATACATGATTGTAACCAGGGCGGTGTCATCCCGTATAGCCCTCTCTGCATCTTCCGGGCGCACTATCCCGTCTGAATACACATCCAATAGGGTTATTTCATAGCCTTCTTTTTCAAGGCGGTTTAAAGTGTGCAAAACCGCGTGGTGCTCAAATTTGCTGGATACAACATGTTTTTTGCCTTTCAAAGCACCGGTTAGAGCAGCGGATCTGATCGCCCAGTTGTCGGATTCTGTGCCGCCAGATGTGAAATAAATCTCTTTCGCCTCGCAGTTTAAGAGTTTTGCTACATCGGAGCGGGCTCTGTCCAAAGCCAAGGCTGCTTTTTGCCCTAAACTGTGGACGCTGGAAGGGTTGCCGTAAACCTCTTTCATGGCTGTAAACACCGCGTTTGCAACGGTATCCCCGCACACCGTTGTGGCTGCGTTGTCAAAATAGATATTCATTTTATTCCCCAAAAAAATGTAACTTATAAATCTTATCAAGTTAGTAAGATTTATATTGAAAAGATATCTCTTTTATTATAGAATGTCAAATAAAAGATCGGATTAAGCAAAAAAAGTAATTTAAGGATAGAATTTTATGAGAGTCTCAACAAAAGGGCGCAACGCTCTGCGGGTTCTTTTGGAACTTGCGAAAATTAAGGACGAGCGGTTTGTTCCGCTTAAAGAGATTGCTCTAAAGCATGGGATTTCAAAAAATTATCTCGAACAGATAATGCCATTGCTCCATAAAGCAAGGCTTGTTAAGACCACGCGGGGGTTTCAGGGCGGCTATAGGTTGGCAAAGCCGCCGGAAGAGTATAGTCTTGGGGATATATTGAGGGTGACAGAGGGTAATATCGCCCCGGTAGTCTGCCTTGATAACGGGCTTGCCGTTGAGTGCAACCGCATGGACAAATGCCCGACAATAGAGATATGGCAGGGGCTTAACAAAGTGATGCTTGATTATATTGATAACATCTCTCTGAAAGATATACTAGAAAAGGAGCGCTCTGTTCTGATAGATGAAAAAGATGAGGAATCTGCCGCTGAGCAGGCATTATGACAGATCTATTCTAGCCCGCAAAAAGCCGCATCATCTCACGGATATTCTTAAAATAGCTGAACATTACTTTTTCAAAAGCAACATAAAAAAATTGCAGGCTCATCATAAACATAAAGAGCCCCACCGCAATTTTAAGGGGGAAGCCTACCACTAAAAGGTTGATCTGAGGGATAATACGCGCCATAACCCCCAGTATTGCGTTTGCCGCCATTAAGGATATTACAGGAGGGGCGGTAATGCAGACGGCTATTATGAAAACCTTTGCAAAGAGGTCTACCCCAAACTTAAAAGCATTGACGGAAAAAGTTAATGCTCCAAGCGGAATAACCTGATAGGAGTAGGCTATAGCTTCTATTATAAGTCTCGGTCCCCCCACTGCCACAAAGATAAGGATTGTAAGCACATTCTGAACCTGCGATATATAAGAAAATGAGCCGCCGCTTTCAGGGTCCATAACGTTTACCATACTGAAGCCCATCTGAAAATCTATGAGATACCCCCCAAGCTGAACGGCGGAAAAGAGGGTGCTTGTGAGGGTGCCTATGGCGATACCGATAAGAAGCTCCCGCGCTATCTGCAACACCAGAAAGAGGGGGGATACGTCAAAACCATAACTGACAGGGGGAGCAAAGCGATACATAACGGCAGCAAAAAGGATTGCTACGGCAAAGCGTATTTGCGGTTTTACCATAGTGCTGCCAAAAACAGGAGAGGTAAAAAGGATCCCTCCGGCACGCAAAACCGTAAAAAAATAGGTCATTAAAAGAACAGGGTCAAAAAGCTGATCAAACATAATCCGTAATTAAGGAGAGTATAATAAATCCGTATAAAATGCAACAAACAAGAATTTGAGGAATGGGATGTATACATTGTAACTTTAATTGCCCAACGGTAGTATAAGCGTAGGTGTAGGGGCAGAGCAATACTACTACAAAAAAAGACGTTGGAAATAAATTACTGAGCAGGAACGCTATCAAATTCAAGGCTTTATTAAAGCAAAAATCCCAAAAAAGAAAATCGCTGAAATCCCCGGCAGAGACAGAAAAACTATTGAACGGAAAATCGCCAGAGGAAAAGTCTCTCAATTGGATACTCACCTAAAAGAACTCCCTGTCTATAAGGCTTCTCACGCTACACTTAAACACAATTGCGCCGCCTCGCGTAAAGGTAGGAAAAATAAAGCCGCCTCCAATAAAAGCTTTGAAGAATATATACATAGAAAAATTGTAAAGGAAAAATTCTCCCCTGATGCAGCATTGGCAAATATGAGAAAGAAAAAATTCTCTTTCTCTGTCAATATCTCCACTAAAACCCTCTATAACTACATACATAAAGGCTTGATTA
>JAITJJ010000067.1 GCA_031278965.1 Deferribacteraceae bacterium | reverse complement strand
TGCGCCGATACTGTTCCCTCAAGTGCTTCCGGTATTCCGGGCTGCGTTTCCCGCACCGGCTTCCGTCCGCCTCCCGGTCTGCGGCTTATCAGGCTGATTCCCCCATATCCTATTGATTTCGCTTCTGCCGACAAATACCGTCGCCGTTGGTATTCGTTCAGTGTTGCCAACACTGCTTCTATCCTGGTCTGTATCGCTAATACATCTGCATTTTCCATGTTTCACATCTTACCGGTATTCAGCCCTGTTGTTAAGTTTATTTCGTAATAATCTCTTAATATAAAAGATCACCATGTTGGGGTACGTCCCTATCGCGATCTCCGGGGTACGTCCCAATTAATTATGAAATTCCGCTTGCACACTGCTTACTCTTATGCTAGAGTTACGGACTTATTTTTTAAGACAATCCCAATGGAGATTAAATATGTCAAGAAGATGTGTTATATGCGGGAAAGAACCGGTTTTCGGGAACACTATAAGTCACGCCCATAATGTTACAAGGCGGGTTTTTCTTCCAAATCTGCAAAGCGTCAAGGTTAGCGAGAATGGCGTTACCCGCAGAATTAAGGTCTGCACAAAGTGCATAAAAGCCGGAAAGGTTCAGAGGGCGGCAAGAGCATAGATAACATCTTTTGTTTTCTATGCGGAGTTTCCCAGCCCCAAAAGACGCTCACAAACGGGCTAGGCCGTTGTTTACGAAACACTCGGTACCTGTTAAACATCTTTATTCAGCGGAGTTAAAAGGGGATTAACTCCGCACGGCTACGGTGCCCGGCATAAAAGCGCCGCGCGCTATCGGCGTATCGGAAGGGTTTAGCCCCGCCTCCTCCATTATCCGCCGAACCTTCTTTCCCCCCGCATAGGTTAAGAGTTTCCCGCCTTCCGCAAGGAGTTCGCGAAGCCTTTTAAAAACATCAAGATGCCACATTTCCGGATTCCTGGGCTGACTGAAAGGGTCAAAGAATACGGCATCAAAGTTGCCGCGCAAATCCCAGATAACCTCCAAAGCATTGCGAATATGAAGCTCCATAGAGAACCGCCCGCATCTGCCCGTCGCAAGGCACTTTCTAAGAATGCCGTAACCTTTTGTTGGGAAAAGAATTTTCAGTGTATTTACTAGCTCCGGCAGGGTTTCGTCTTTATCTATACTCACAACGTGAACACGATAGGGGGAGGAAACGGACGAGAGCCGGTCAAACGCAACGGCGCAGTTGTAGCCTAAACCAAAGCATACATCAAGAACCCGTAAATCTTTATTAACGGTTTTTTCCAAGAGGCCTGAAGGGATGAAAAATTTCATAAGGCTTTCCGTATAGGCTCCGGTGGAGAGCGCCCGATAGGACTGCCGATAGCGGGTGTTATAAAAGGTAATGGAGCCGTCTCCTGAAACGAGGAGCACTTTATCGTTATAAGATTTAAACGGAAGACCGCTTGGAAATAGGGATTCCTTTTCTATATTTTCACCGATAATACTCTTCGGATTCAAATATTTTCTCTTATAGCTGTATTAATGCACCTTTTCAAAATACGGTATACAATATTGTATATAAACCTAAATATTGCCAGCTACTTATAATAATTGCAATATATATAATTTTTTTGGGGATTGCAAGAAAAAAAATTAATATGCCTTGAAGTTTTTAAAAAATTCTAACTACCGATTGATATCCAGCGTGCCAACCTTGAAAACAGAGTAAATATACTGCTTTCCAATTTTGTGTCTGTAATCGTGAACGTAAATCCCAACCCTTTCCCTAGTTTTGCAGTTCACTAGCAATCAAAAAGGTGATAGTCACAAACCTGAACTCCCGTAAATTATAGCGTAGCAGGCGGCGGGACATCCATACAATCAAACAAGTTTCGTTGTTTTTGTGTTATTTCACTCAAATGTGGGCGGTGTCCCTTGTATCCATAGCATTCAATTGCATCAATGCCTTCAAGCAGCGACTGCATTGTATAATTGCGGAATAACTTGTGCTCACTCATATGTTTATGGATATAGGATACATAGATAAGAGCCAGAAATTGGATAAAGAATTTCCGAGAGTATCTAATGATGAATTATAACATAAATCTATTCATTAGTAAATACTCTCGAAATTTTGACCGTTTTCGGTGACAGAGTTTCTGAAAATACCGTTGTTCTGTGCGATGGGAACCAGAGGCGTGTTGGCGGACAAATGCACAGTCGCAACCACCAAACAGATCAACAAGGACAATGGATTTCACAGCTTCATCAAAGAACGGCTTGACGCGGCTCGTGGTGTGGCTACGATATATTCGTTATAACGCTCTCTTTTCCAAGGCCTATGGGAGTGCTGATAAGTCTGTGGTTGATGATATTTTTAAGCTGATGACGACTCAAGCAGGCCGCTTTTTCTCTGTTTCACACACTCAGAAAGACAATTTGCTGGCTATATAAAATCAATCCTATTTGCAACTATCACCTATCACAAACAGCTATCAACGGCGCAATGATTGTCAGCGGTATCGCGGGGGACCTTTACAACAACTCCAGCATTTCAAACAGTTACTCAACCGCAGACGTTAACGGTTCCCCTGCTAGTATCGGCAGTATAGCGGGAGGCGTTAGGCATTCTTCCATAATTTCAAAGGGTTACGCAGTTGGAAATGTCAGCGGCGATTTTGACAATACCGGCGGTATCGCAAGATTTGTTCAAAATGGAACTAAAATCATAAACAACGCCGCCATAAATACTTCAGTTGCCGGAAGCTTGGATGTAAATCGCATTGTCGGCGAGGTACAAGCGCAGACAATACGGCAGAAAACAATTTTGCTTTGAACACTATGACGATAAACGGCGCCGTATACGGCGGAACAACTAATTCGGAAAACGGCACAAGCAAGACGTAAGCAGAGCTAAAAGAACAATCAACTTATGCGTCCCCGGTAAATGGAGACGGTTCGGGCGGGCTTGGCAGGCAGTTCTGCAACGGAACAACTGTTTCGTGCGATGCTGCCACCCTTGGAAGATGCCAACTTCCGGATATACGATATTATGCTGGGAGGAATAATGATTGATGCTTCTCAACAATAACGCCTTTTGTTCACAGTTCGGAGCCTCCGAACCGTAACATGCCTGCAAAAGACCGTTGTCTTTTTGCGGCAAGCAAAAAGATGAGGTTTATGTGAATGTTGTCCGTTCATTCATCTTTCATATCTAAAAGAGCGCACTTGCAAGTTTCCGCAATATATATGGCTGACAACTGACGGTAAGCACGCTCTAATATATTGTTTTCAACAATATAATCGTAGTGCATAAAGCGTGTCAGTTCTATCTCGGCATTTTTAAGGCGGAGATCTATATTCTCGCCCGCCGTGTCGTTCCTCTTTTGCAGACGCTCCCGCAATACCTCAATGGAGGGCGGATTTACAAATACATATACCCCTATCCCGGTTTCCTGCTTTATCCTCATAGCGCCCTGAACATCTATATCAAGGAGGATATCCCTCCCCAACTCCAGACTTTTAAAGACTGCAGCTTTTGAAGTGCCGTAGAGATTCCCGTGCACTTTGGCGTATTCTATAAAACCGCCCTTTAAGATCATAGCTTCAAACTCCAGAATATCTATAAAATAGTAATCTTTGCCGTGCACCTCTTTTGCCCTCGGAGCTCTGGTTGTGTAAGATATGGAGTAAGAGATGTTTTTGAACTCTGCCAAAAGCATATTGCACAATGTAGTTTTTCCCGCTCCGCTGGGAGCGCTTATAACAAAAAGCTGGCCTTTGCGCTTCATTCGCCTACTCCACGGTTACGCTTTTTGCCAGGTTCCTCGGCTTATCCACATCGCGGTTGAGCCCTTTTGCCGCATAATAGGCGAAAAGCTGAGATACAACAACCGTAAGGAGGACTGAAAGTTCCTCCCTTGTTTCCGGTATCCTTATAATATCGGAGCATTGGGAAGGGGGAATGGCATCCTCAGATATTACCGCAATAACCGACGCCCCGCGGGCTTGAACCTCTTCTATAGCAGAAAAAACCTTATCTTTCACCGTGCCGGCGGGAGCATAAACCATTACGGGGAAGTTATCACTTAAAAGGGCAATGGGACCATGTTTTAACTCCCCGGAGCAATACCCTTCCGCATGGATATACGATATTTCCTTTAACTTTAACGCTCCTTCAAAAGCTATCGGGTAGTTATAATGCCGCGCTATAAAGAGAAAAGAGGGCGCATGGATATATTTTAACGCTATTGACTTTATATTTTCTTGATCCGCAAAGATAGCTTTTAACTTGTCGGGGATATGCAGGAGATCGTTTAATATCTCCGATATTGCTTTTTTTCCCAAAACATCCCGCTGTTCCCCCAACCAGAGGGAGAATAGGAGGAGAACTATGGTTTGTGAGGTAAACGCCTTTGTGGAGGCAACGCTAATCTCCGGTCCCGCGTGGGTGTAAATGCAGTAATCCGCCTCGCTTGCTATGGCAGAGCCCAGCACATTGCAGATTGCCGCCACTTTAGCCCCCCGTTTCTTTGCAAGACGGAGGGCTTGTTTGGTGTCTGCCGTTTCACCGGATTGACTTATGCAGATAACAAGAACCTTGTCCGAGAGCGGAAGACTCCGCTGTAAAAATTCAGAGGCTATATCCACCTCTACCGGAAGGATAGCATAACTTTCTATATATAATTTCCCAATCATGCCGGAGTGGAGGGATGTTCCGCAGGCGACTATAACAATCCTCTCCAATTCTCCGGCTTTTGATTTAAGCCCCTCAAGTTCGCCGAGATAAATTTTTCCTTCGTCGGGGATTATCTTGCCGCGCAAGGTATCCATCAACGTTCTCGGTTGTTCGTTTATCTCTTTGAGCATAAAGTCCGGGTATCCGTCTTTCTCCGCCATAACTGGATCCCAGTCAATATGGGTGATCTTCTTCTGGATAATCTCACCAGCGGGGTTATACTCCGTAACCCCGTCTGCTGAAATTTGAGCAAATCCGCCATCTTCCAGCATTATAAAATCCCTTGTGATATTTAGGGCGGCGGGGATATCGCTTGCGGCTATATATTCCCCGTTTATATCATCAACGCCTAAAACCAGCGGAACATCACGGCGGGTAACGACTATTCTGTCTCTTTTAT
This sequence comes from Deferribacteraceae bacterium, assembly GCA_031278965.1. Lineage (GTDB taxonomy): Bacteria > Chrysiogenota > Deferribacteres > Deferribacterales > JAISNW01 > JAISNW01. Next base: position 3,173 of record JAITJJ010000067.1, on the reverse strand, counting down.
CCGCATCTATGACGGCTATGGCATAGGAACCTCTGACTTTGGAAACCGCATCCCGAAGAGCGGAGAAGAGATCACCGCGGTAAAGACTTCTTATCAAATGCGCCAAAACCTCTGTGTCTGTGTCAGAGATGAAGCTATAGCCGCTCTCTTCAAGGGATTCTTTAAGCTCTATGTAGTTTTCCACAATCCCGTTATGGACTAAGACGATACTCCCCGATCGGTGGGGGTGGGCATTTATTTCAGAGGGTCTGCCGTGTGTTGCCCAACGAGTATGGCCTATCCCCATATTTGCCTTTATATTCTTTGTGCTTAAAGCGGCTTTTAAGTTTTCCAGCTTCCCCACGGTGCGTATTATGGATACGCTGTCCCCATCCGGGATTGCAACCCCTGCGGAATCATATCCGCGGTACTCAAGGCGGGATAAACCGTCCAACAGAGCTTTAACGGCGTCTTTCTTCCCAAAATAACCAACTATCCCGCACATATCTTTTCCTCGAGTTAGATTATCTGGTGAGGGAGAACATACGATTAAGAGCTAGCCCCTTACCCGCCAGAGAAAAATATATAATAAGCGACTTCCCCTTAAAGGCGTTTCGGGGCACAAACCCCCAATAGCGCCCGTCAAAGCTGGTATCGCGGTTATCTCCCAGCATCAGGTAATACCCGCCCGGCACCGTAAACTCCCGAAAATCATCGCCAAACATGGTATAAAATTTAGCGTAGGGTTCCGTGAGGCGTTCCCCGTTGCGATATATGGTTTTACCCTCAAAACGGATACGATCCCCCGGCTCCCCTATCACCCTCTTTATAAAATCTTTGTCCGGTTCCAGCGGATATTCAAAAACAGCAATATCCCCAAACTTAGGATCGCTTACGATATAGTGTATCTTGCTTGCCAGAATATGATCCCCTATTAGGAGGGTGTCCTCCATAGAGCCGGATGGGATTCGGTAGGCGCTGATAAAGAATGTTCTGATAAACATGGCTATTACAAAAGCTATGATAAGAGAATCGATAAAATCTTTTATCCCTCTTTTGGGTTTAGCGTCCGTAATGACGTTGACGCTCTCCGTTTTATTTTTTGAACCAAAGAGAGATATAACCCTCTCTTTTATTGAAAATTTACTTTCCCTAGCGGCGCTCACTTGTCCCCGCCTATTTTCAATACCGCCAAGAACGCCTCTTGAGGTATATCTATCTGACCTATCTGTTTCATCCGTTTCTTGCCCTCTTTCTGCTTTTCCAACAATTTGCGTTTTCTAGTTATATCACCGCCGTAACATTTGGCGATTACATCTTTACGATACGCCTTTACGGTGCTGCGCGCAATGATTTTATTTCCCACCGCGGCTTGAATTGCCACTTCAAACATCTGACGGGGTATCACATCTTTCATCCTCTCCACAAGTTCTCGCCCTTTATATACGAGAGAATCTTTATGGATTATCACGCTTAGTGCGTCCACCGGATCTTTATTTATCAATATATCAAGTTTTGCAAGTTCGCTTGCCCTATACTCCGCAAAATCATAATCAAAGGAAGCATACCCCCGTGATACGGATTTCAGCCTGTCATAAAAATCCGTAACAACTTCCATAAGGGGGATATCGTATTCTAGAATAACACGCTCCGCACTCATATACCGCATATTACGCTGAACTCCCCGCCTTGCCTGAAGAAGCCCGATAACTCCCCCCAAGTATTCGGAAGGGAGGATAACAGAGGCTGTTATATACGGCTCTTCAATGGTTTCTATCTCTGTAACGGGAGGGAGTTGAGCGGGATTATCCACCTCTAAAACGGTTCCGTCCGTTTTATTCACCCTAAAAACCACAGTCGGAGCGGTGGATATAAGGTTAAGGGCAAACTCACGCTCTAGACGCTCCTGAATGATCTCCATGTGCAGAAGCCCCAAAAAGCCGCAGCGAAAGCCGAAGCCCAAGGCAATCGAGCTTTCCGGTTCAAAGGTTACAGAAGAATCGTTTAAAATCAACTTTTCCAGAGCATCACGAAGCTCTTCAAACTCTTTTGGATCCACCGGGTAGAGCCCGCAGAACACCACCGGCTTAACCACTCTAAAGCCGGGAAAAACGTCCTTCGCGGGGCGTTTGCTATGGGTTACGGTATCGCCAATCTTGACCTCGCGAACATCTTTTATGGCGGCGGTGAAAAAACCTACTTCGCCCACAGAAAGGGAATCCACCTTTTGGGGAGCGGGAGTGAAAACCCCCATTTCGGCTATCTCATATTCGGCGCGGCTTGACATAAACATCACTTTATCGCCCTGTCTGAAAGAACCGTCCACCAGACGCACCAACGCCACAACTCCCTGATATGGATCATACCAGGAATCAAAGATCATTGCTTTGAGGGGGGCGTTAATATCGCCCTTAGGGGGGGGCACCCTCTCAACTATCGCCTCCAATATCTCGGAAGTGCCGACCTTCTCTTTGGCGCTTGCGAGGATCGCACCGGAGGAGTCGATCCCGATGGCATCCTCTATCTCTTTTTTTACCCTTAAAGGATCCGCCTGCGGAAGATCAATCTTATTTATAACGGGGATTAACTCCAAATTCTGATCCACCGCCATAAAGGCGTTGGCAATGGTTTGCGCCTCAACCCCCTGCGATGCGTCCACTACCACCAAAGCGCCTTCACACGCTGCAAGGCTTCGGGATACCTCATAGGTGAAATCCACATGACCCGGGGTGTCGATGAGGTTAAACTGATATATATTGCCGTCAGAGGCTTTATAGTGGAGGCGGGCGGTCTGTGCCTTTATAGTGATTCCGCGCTCTCTTTCTATATCCATACTGTCAAGCACCTGCGCCTTCATCTTGCGCTCGGAAAGGGCGCCGGTGAACTCTATAAGCCGGTCGGCAAGGGTGGACTTTCCATGATCTATATGGGCTATTATGCTGAAATTTCTGATCAATTCCCGCTTCATCAATATTGCCTCCGTTGCAGAATAGAGTTAATATATAAGATTGTCAAGAAATGTATGGAAGGAACAATTTCGTTTGTTCCTGTTTTTTTGACAGAGTTAAGGCATGTTTTATCATTCGCATACGATTTTTGGGGTGTTTTATGGAATTACAACTAAGTTTGCTCTTAAAATCATGCTAAATTAAGTCTCTTGGACAATATTTCATTATACGGGATTTTTCCGGTGC
>JAITJJ010000055.1 GCA_031278965.1 Deferribacteraceae bacterium | reverse complement strand
GGACCACTTGCCAGCATTTTGGCGGGCTACGCCGCAAAAGAGCCCAAGACTGTGGAAATAGTAAATTGGGCGCTCTCTACCGCAAAACTTCCGCTATCCTCCCTCTTCTCCACTTTGGGACGCCACCTTGCCCGTGCTCTGCGCTGCAAGATGTCTTCGCAGCACGCGGCGGAAAACCTTGACTTTCTGGTTCAGAACATTACAAGCGGCGACGGGGAGTATGTCAACCCGAAATACGCATCCCCCTCCGATAATATCCCCGCCGACAGAGAGTATAAGGGCGTGGGCTTCCATGAACCGCCAAGGGGCACTCTCTCCCACTGGATAGTTATAAACCGCGGCGTGGTGGACAGATATCAGGCTGTGGTTCCCTCCACTTGGAACTCCGGACCGAAAGATGAAAAAGGGGTTATGGGACCCTATGAGGCATCCCTCATAGACAACCCAGTGGCGGACGAAACCAAACCGCTGGAAGTCATACGGACAATCCACTCCTTTGATCCATGCATAGCCTGTGCGGTTCACACTATCGATCCGGAAGGGAAAGAGCTTGTAAAAGTGACGGTGAATTAAGCGGCCGTAAGTATTTTTGAAATCGAGCCCCCTGACGATTGTTTGAAAGGAGGGGGGGCTCGATACTATATATATTATAATATTATAAGCTGTAATAATATTCTTTCTACCTGTCAAACTTGGAGATTATAATCAGCATTTATAACTATAGCTTTTTGCTTATCCAGAAAAGCCGCCTTAAAGTTGTCTTTATAGACGTATTTTAAATCCCCCTTCCCCCTGAATAATAACGCTTTTTGCTCATATATTAAAAACACCCAATGTTCAAAGGTGTTTTCAGGGCTTGGTATGCATTCCGGTATACACGTGATTTTTTTGAAAAACAACGGTTTTTTGATGATATTTTTCTTTTTCTTTCAGTTTCGTCCAGCTTGAAAAAGCGGTGAATATACTATAGTGTATTGAGCAGAGAGACGGAGGTGTTATGAGAACTGATAAATTATTGAGGATAGGCGTATTTTATGATGGGCAGCTGTTTTACAATATCAGCAACTTTTATAATTATGAGCATGAGCGTAAGAGCAGGATTGCTATAGGGGGGGTGCAGGCTTATATACGCAGGAAGATATCAGGATAACCCTACTTATACATAATAAATCAGCATAGTTGCAGGCTTATATACGCAGGAAGATATCTGATTATTATAAGCACGATTTAAGTATGTGTCAGATTGTAGAGGCTCATTATTTTCGGGGGCGGCATTCTGCGATAGTAGCTGAGGATAAGAGGCAGCTTTTTGGTGACCGGCAGATTGACGATATATTAATGAGTGAGAACATAGTTACTCACTATTGGTCTCTTCGGCAAACACATCTGGGCGGGTATGAGGAGAAGGGAATAGATGTGTGGTTGGCTCTTGAAGCGTATGAGTTGGCTGTATTGAACAAGTGTGATGTAGTCGTCCTTATAGTTATGGATGGGGATTTTGTTCCTCTTGTCCGTAAGATACAAGCTTTGGGCATACAGGTTACTCTTCTTTATTGGGAGTATTCTTATCAGAACAAATTTGAAGAGCTTAAGGACACCAGAGTTGCGGTCAAGCTTCTTCGGGCGGTCTCGCATTCTATATGTGTAAGTGATGAGATTAATAATCAAGGCAGCGACCCTATTGTGAATCAGCTGTTTGTGCGGCAATATGATTATGAAAATGGGAATCATGAAATTCCTCTTGCCGAGGCTAAAACTATTGAGGGGGGTGCTGCGGTTCAGGCTGATGGATTACCAATAGAGACTTCGACTATTCTTTCTCTTAAAAGCGGGTATGGTTTTATCAGGAATGAAACGGGGGGGAATGTATTTTTCCATCATTCGGACCTTCAAAATGCGGAATTTGACAATCTTGAAACCAATATGCCGGTGAGATATACTAAGATGCAAGCTGACGGGCGTTACAATGCGTCATAGGCGGGGTTGTGCGGAGCGCTTTGTCAAGCGAAGGATTGAATACCGTTTCCTATATGTCCTACCCCGCGGTGATAATCGGGGCGGCTTTCGACGGGGGCAAACGCCATGAGATCCCGTTGAACACCCTTTTTGCCTCCGCCGGTATAGACTGCCGGATCACGGGGGATATCAGGGCGAAGCAGTGGGAGAAATTGGTATGGAATATCACTTTTAACCCTCTGTCCGCCTTAACTTTCGCGACTTGCGGCGAAATGGCGGCAAGCCCCCGCCTTTCCCGCGTAATGAGGGCTGTGGCGGGGGAAGCGGTCAGCGCGGCGGCTTTTTGCGGGGTCAACCTGAGGAAAGAAACTGTTGATAAAGTATTAAATCTGGATCCGGTATTCAGCGATTTCAAGACGAGCACCCTTCAGGATGTGGAGCGTAACCGGAAACCGGAGATAGACGCCATAATGCTTCCGGTTGTGAAACTCGCGAGGGAAAAGAAGATATCCGCACCGTTTACCGAGTGTCTGTATGAGATGCTGAAATACAGGCATGAAAAGTGGTATCACACCTTCCCGCGCCTTGCCGCGGATGTGCTTGCAGTGGACGGGGACGAACTCCTTCTGATAGAGAGGAAGTATCCGCCGTTGGGCTGGGCGCTGCCGGGGGGTATGGTGGACCGCGGGGAGAGCGTGGAGACGGCTGCCGCGCGGGAATTCTTTGAAGAAACCGGGATTAAAGTTGAGGAAAAAGATCTGACCCTTCTGGGGGTTTATTCCGATCCCTCAAGGGATGAACGCGGTCATACGGTCTCCGTCATATTTTATACCTCTGTTTCCGGGAAACCCAATGCGGGGGACGACGCTGAAAACGCCCGCTATTTCCCGATAGACGATCTCCCTCTCCTTGCCTTTGACCATAAGAAGGTGGTGGGCGATTATATCTCTAAAGTAAGGGCGCTATCCGCCCGGCTTCCTTATAAATAACCGATGAAACCCATTGAAAGCGGGATGGTTATCCTCCGGGACAGGAAGAAACGGGAGTATATGATAACCCTGAAAGAAAAGGGGCGCTTTTCATCCCAATACGGTTTTATTGAACATGCCGAGATAGCTTCGGTTCCTGCCGGTTCTGTCCTTAAATCCACCGGGGGGGGGAATTTTTCTCGGTTTTTCCCGTCACATACCGCGATTATGTTATGCACATCAAGCGGCAGGCGCAGATAATTTACCCTAAGGATACCGCCGCTATCCTTATGTGGGGGGATATAGGCGGGGATGTCAGGGTGTTGGAGTCCGGGATAGGGCAAGGGGCGACATCCATCGCCATACTGCGCGCGCTGTCCGGGCAGGGGCGGCTGACCTCCTATGAGGTGAGGCAGGATTTTGCGGATATGTCCAAAAAATTCATAAACGGCTTTTTCGGGCGGACGCCGGAAAACCATACCATAGAGATTCGCGATATTTATCATGGTATTGACGGGGAATATGACCGGATTGTTTTAGACCTCCCGGAGCCTTGGCATACGGTCGGGCATATGCAGACCTCGCTTGTAAACGGCGGGATTGTGGTAAGCTATATCCCCACCGTTCTCCAGGTGAAAACTATGGTGGACACCTTAAAGGAGAGCGGCTGGTCTACTCAGATAGAAACCTTTGAACTGATCCTGCGCCCGTGGAAGGTGGACGGGCTTTCGGTGCGCCCGGAAATGTGGATGTATAACCATAGCGCGTTTCTGGTGTCCGCCCGCAAGCTGGCGGAACCAAACGCAAAGCTGCTGGAAAAGCGGGGAGGTTATATAAAAAAAGGTGGGCAGTGAGCTGTTTGCAGCAATTCCCTTTTTCTTATATAACGTCATAACAAACAACTCCCCATGAAAGCAAAAAGCTGACATTGCAATGCTTTTATTCCCCTCCCCCTTTCAACGCCTTTTCGCTCCGCGATGATCGCGGAGCGAAAAGCAGGCAGAAAAGCGCTAAGGGTCGGGGTGGCTGCCGTCTGAAAACGAAGTTTACGAAGTTTTCAGGCAGGCAGACGGGGTGGTTCAGCGTTTAAATAGAATACAGTATAAACCGCATTTTCCAAATCAAATATACTTCAATTTCATAGCTATTTTAACATCTCCATAACACCACCAAGATTTTGCGGCACATCGGCAGCACAAACGCTCAAACCACCCCGATTTATAAAGGCATTCGGAGTCTCCGAACGGAAAAATGGTTCAGGGGGAGCTAAGGAAAACTGTTCGGTGAAGGCTAAGGGGGAGGGGAATTTTAAAGTTTTAAAGAAAATATTAAAGAATCCAAACAGTCAGCAAGATTTATCAATGCTATAAGCATTATGCCATACTTAACCTGATTAAAGATATGTCGCTTTTTAACGTTCCTTTAAAATGATCACCCTAATCCGACAAAAAGAGCAAAAACACCAAACCGTCAAAACCGCTGAAAGCTATCATTTACAATACTGATTATTATTTTTAAAAGCAAGCGGTTTTTGAAAAAAAAGTAAAATATATGATCAAAAAAAAGGAACGTTTTTTCTGGTCAGGCAAGAATCGTGAAACGCCGCTGTTAAAGCGCAAAGGCGCAAATTATGGAGGAAAAAATGAGAGATGAAAAACCTGCTCCACCGCACCGCGATTTTTAATGCGGAGCACGCCTGCAAAGCCTTTCCAGCGCTTTCCCATATAAGGAGGAAAGGGTGGAGGATGGAGGAATAATTAAAATTTGGGTATTCCGTCGGACGCTTAATTTCTTGGCGTCTGTGGAGGCAGCCTTTGTCGGCTGCGGTGAAGAGTGTTTGAAAATATGTTCGGAGGGAAGAGATGAAAAGCGTATTTCCTATTTCACGCCGGGATTTGCTTAAAAGCGCGGGGGCTATAGTTGCGTCCGCCGCGGTTGCGGGGTGCGGCTCAAACGACAGCGAAGATACTTTTGTTTCACCTATGGATGGGCTTGTTTTTGACAGAGAACTGAAAACCTGTTTTTCCAGCGGTCCCTACAACTGCGGGGCAAGGTGTATGCACAAGATTCATTATAAAAACAACCGGCTTGTGCACCTAACATCCGCGGGGGATATTGAGCGAGATTCTTCGCGCTCAAGCGATGAAAGCCCCGGGGAGATTGGGCTTCCGATTCAGAGAAGGGCATGTGTGCGGGGTTACAGTTATCTGCAGCGGCTCTACCAACCAGACCGCCTTAAATACCCTCTCATACAGACCGGAAACAAAGGCGATATTTCCACTTTCAAGAGAGTAAGCTGGGAAGTGGCTATAGAAAAAGCCGCGGACGCTCTGCACGCCGCGATACAGAGAAAGGCAACGCTTGGTTATTCGCCTATAATGTGTAAATGGGCAGGAAGCACCATCGACACCTTTAACAGTTTTGTGAACCATCCGGATGTAGCACCAATAATCACGCATCTGGGCAACGAATCTTACGGAGCGGTGGATGCGGCAAAGTTTGATATGGTCGGAGTGGATTCCTTTACAAATAACGTAACCGACAGATATAACTCGCAGTTTATCATTACTTGGGCGCTGGATCCGTCGAGAACTTCCTACCATATAGAACAAGCCCATTGGTTCAATACGTGCGCCAAAGAATGGGGGATACCGATAGTCGTTATCACCCCTAACCACAGCGATACGGCAGCAATGCTTTCTACTGGTGTTCCCGAATTCACATACACTGCCGGATCAACTAAAACGGTGGATATCCCCGCATGGATACCGATACGCCCGGCTACGGACGGAGCGCTTGCTGCGGCAATGGCTTATGTCATTTACAAAAACAGCCTGCACAACACAACCTTTCTGACAAGCAGCTGTTTTGGCTTCTTCAAAGATCAGCAAACGACAAGCACCTCGGCACGGGTCATATTCCCCAACTTCCCGCCTAAAAATTATAATGTGCCGAATGATTTTAGTGACGATGCTTCAATGCCCGCAACTTTCACCAAGGGTTCCCTTTACGCTGGAGCTGTTTTTAAAGTGCCCGCGGGAGAATCTTTTGAAGAATACCTGATATCCCTTGAAAATGACTGGGGAGGGGCAGTTGGCAATACAGCGGGCGGCACAACCGCCGCTGTAGGAGACCCAACCTACAATCAGGTGCTTGAGTATGCGGCGGCGCTTACTGGCGTGCCAAGCGATACTATAGAGGCTCTTGCTTTTAAGTATGCCCGCCCCGGTCCGGGACTTACCGCAGGTCCTGCCTTTATGGACGTAGGCGGAGGTCCGCAAAGGGCATGGAATGGAGTAGAGTGGGTTCAGATGATGATCGCCCTCTGCGCTATGACAGGAAATACCAATAGATCAGGCGGCGGAGCCGGGTTTTCTATGGGTTCCTGCACGGATTATCCAGCCGCATTTGCTCCCGTTGCCCCCTCGGCATCAATGTTAAACAATATTGAAACTGTCAACGCCATATCGGTTCCTATGGGGGAATGGTCGCATCTGGCGCTGACTGGGAAGGATTATCGCAGCAGGGATAGATTTATTGCGGACGTAAAAATATGCACCGGAGGCACACCGTTAAAAGACCCGACTACCGGGTTTGTGGTCGGCGTTATTCCAAAAACGCCGCTGGATCTTACCGGCAGACCCGATCCGTTGGTAGAAGTTGATGTGTGGTTCATCAATAATTATAACGGGGTAACAACATTAGAAAACATCAACAAGACCATCGCGGCAGTAAAATCGGTAAAGACTGTTATCTGCTGCGATCAAACCATGACCCCCACCGCTGCGTATTCGGATATCATCTTTCCCGTTACCTCCCACTATGAAAGTGAGGGTGTGGCGATATCATACCCAGGGACCACAGCGATGTTTAAGATGGATGCTCCTCTTGACAAAATGTATGACGCCAAATCCGACAACTCTATACGCAACTTAATCCTTAGCAGCCTTATGACAAGATACGGATACAACTTTGATCCGGATACGGATTTTTATAGTGATCTACCTAAAGAATACAGCGGGATGGTGGCGCAAGGCACATACGAAGCCCTTAAAGGACCGGGCTCTTTTTACACTGCTCTTGTGGATCCTTCCGCAACCGCCAAAACATATGAAGAATTTTGCAGGGATGGTGTGATAGACTATCCAATACCTAAAGGGAAGGCTGTGGTGGGGTTTCAGCATTTCAACCCTCTGGGTGACCTTCAAAACACCACCGGCAGGATCAACTTCTGGCAGCCGCTCTGGGGAAAGATCAGACCAAAGACAACAAGAAGCTCTGGACCGGATTATTGGGGAAGGACCCATGACGGCTTCCGCAACCCCACCGCGAAGTATCAGCCGAATATTGAAGGGTATGAGAAGTTCTTTGACAACGGTCCGACCCCCGGACCCAATTTCGGCAACCCTCTGAAAGGAAGTTTCACTGGTTTTTACTCCAAATTGAGCGGCAGATACTACAAGCTCCTTTATATCACCAACAAAGCCCGCCACCGCGCCCACACCGTTTTTGACAATGTGGCGGTGATTAAGGATCAGAATGTGCAGTGCGTTTTTCTAAACCCGGCGGACGCGGCGGAGCGCGGCATAAACGACGGCGATATGGTCTATGTTTATAATGACAGGGGATGCACCTATATCCCCGCAAAGGTCACCCACTATATAGCTCCCGGCGTGATAAGCGTAGAACATGGGGCTTGGTACCGCCCGCACCCGACCGAAACGGTTAAAGTATGGATTGACACCGCCCGTAACGCTGACGGCATATGGAATCCGTCAACAGTATACATTAATGGCGAACCGGACTTTAGGGAATTCCGGGTGCCGATTGATGTCGGCGGGGCGGAAAATGTTCTGACGCTGAATGTCGGCGGAACCGAGCAGTATGTCGGTCAGGCAATAAGCGCTCAGGGCGGTCCCTGCGAAGTAAGCAGAACTAAGCCTGAATAAAAAACGGAGGAAAAGATGGAACAGTGGGGATTTTATTTTGATCAGTCCAGATGCTTGGGCTGCAAGGCATGTATGTTGGCATGCAAGAATTGGAATGAACTGCGCCGGGGCGATAAGGATACCAACAGGCTGAACATAGAGAATTACACGGTCGCCGAAGGGGCGAATGAGAACGCCGCAGCATATATTGACCCAGCAACCGGCACAAATAATTACGCCGAATTCCGTAAGTTCTATATGAAAGAGAACTGGCGAAGGGTAAGCACCCATGACCGAGGCGGTGTGGTTTTGGGCACGGGCAATACGTTTAAGACCACCTTTGACCGCAGATACCTTTCGGTATCGTGCAATCACTGCAGCGAACCAGCTTGCCGGGACGCGTGCCCGGTGGGTGCAATATTTAAGGAAGAGACCATAGGCGCGGTTATCGTAAACTCATCCATGTGCATCTCCTGCGGTAAATGCCGGGAAGCTTGCCCATGGAATGCCCCACAATACTATGACGATAACTTTGCCCGTTATAACCCGGACGATCCCGCCCGCCCTCGTATGACCAAATGCACTCTCTGTTTTGACAGAGTCAGAGAAGGGCGAAAGCCCACCTGCGTAGCCGCGTGCTGGAACCGCGCCCTTGACGCCGGACCGCTTGAGGAGTTGAAAACAAAGTATAGCGGCATAGCGGGGGGGTGGCAAAATCCGGATGAGATTGAGGAATTCGCGAACAGCGCAGTGCCGGAACTCGGAATTCCCTCCACCGGACCGAACATCATCTTTACAAGGAAAGGAAGATGGATAAGACGGTGAAGGAGTATCTGGAATTAAGGACAGTAGTATACAGACTGCTCGCATTCCCTTGGTATAAAGAGCCAACGAATGAATGGTTTGTGAAACTAAGGAAGTATATCCCTGTTTTTGAGAAGCTCTTTGAGGAAAGAGGCGAAGATATGCTGAAAAAAGGGGTTGAGCTTCTAAGGGAAATGTCCGGACAGATCGACGAGGCGAAATATGCCAATATATTTGCGTATATCTTTTTGGTCGGGAACGCCGCCAGCGGTATACGCGCGGTAACCCCGCATGAATCGGTATATCTGAGCGGCAGCGGACTTGTTAAGCAGGACGAATGGGAAAGCGTCTTCGAACACTTTGTAAGCGAGGGGATAGGGGTTGAAAAAGATTTCAGGGAACCGGAAGACCATATATCCGCTGAAATGCACTTTTTGGCGCTTCTGTCGGAACAGGCCGTCGCATGTATGGATGAGGATAACGATAGATTTTTACAAAAGCTGAGGTCTCAGACATCTTTTCTGCGGGAAAATATAAGCCTCTGGGTTAAACCCCTCAGGGAGCATATGGAGCGCCTAACCGATGACCCGCTCTATCTTGCCGCCGCAAATCTGACAGCCGGGTTTATTATCGCGGACACAGCCTTTATTGCGGATCTTACTGAAAATCCCGAGAGAGAGGAACCTGTGTAGCACTATCTCGTTATTGTTTTAAGAGCACATATGCGCTCTTTAAATAGGAGGAGTTATGACAAAGATTTTAGGAAGATATATAAGGGTATTTTTGTGCGCGCTTTTCTGCGTAAATGTCTACGCCCTTGAGGGCGGTGAGTATCAGACGCCGGATACGTGGAAGAGGCACTATGCGGCCGGCGGGGTCAAATACAGCACTGGGGGTGTGAACGTGAACGGCACCGAGTTTGACGCTTCGGTAACCTCCCGCACGGCTTACCGTTACTTTGAGGATGAACTGGCGGAGGAATTCGCGTATCTTCGCCTAAAGATAGGGAATATCAAGGCGGCTGACGGGGATATCTCGTTCAGCCTGTATATGCGGGGGGCTTACGCGTCGGAGGAATTTAAGCTGGACACGTTTAATTCCACCAAGAACGGGTTTTATGCCGAGAGGAAGGATGATCCTTTCGCCCTGCGCGTCTACCAAGCCAACGCAGCCCTTGATGAGGTAATTCCCCTGACGGTGTTTACGGTGGGAAGGCATTATATTTCCTATATAGACACCCAGTTGACGGACGGAGGGAGCGCGGAGGTTTCCCTCCTTGACAGGCGGCTTAAACTCCACGCCCTCTACGGGCTTCCGGTGAGTTTCTATGAATCCGATCCTGATACGTATATCTACGGAGGGGGAGCGGATATATCCCCATTTGCTTCCGTAAGGGTGCGCGCCGAATATCTGGGGTATAACGATAAAAAGGACGATTACCGCAATGATGTGCTGAAAGCCAGAATTGACGGGAAACTCCCGGTAGGTCTTATCTATCTGAACTATAAGTTGATAGATTCCGCCAACGATATACAGGCGGGGACGGTGCTTGACTTTAAGCCGATAATCGCAGGTCTCGGAGGAACGACGATATCCGCGTCCGTCCGGACGATAACCGCTTACTACGGGGAGAAGACGACCAACTTTATAGATCCATACAGCGTAAGTCTGGGACAGGAGGGTAAGAACACGGTAATCGTCGGGGAAGTGTCCCAGGGGATAACCGAATGGCTTGTTATAAGCATAGGTGGAGAAGGCAAGCTCATATCAGGGGAGCCGGACTATGCCCACAGGGAGTTTTCCCACGGCTACGCAAGCATAGATCTGAACGGGGTGTTCTCCCCCGACCTATATATCAAGATAACGGGGGATACGTGGCTTGCTCCGGCGGATAAGGGATTGAAGGAGGAGAGCACCTTTCAGATAGGCGGAGAGGTGAGTTACACATTGGAGGAACTGTCGCTCTGGGGAGGGACGAGCTTTCAGAAATACCGGTATTATATCCCTGAAGAGAACCGCTTGGTATATTTTGTTCCAATGCTCAAGAGCTTTGAGGAAGACGCCCGCACATTTTATCTGGGTGGGGAATACGCGTTCGGGACGGGCTTAACGGTAGGGGCGGATATATCCGTAACGACAAGCTCGGTGTTCAGCAGCTACAACGATGAATTTAACGACGCGCTCGACACGAGGGTGGAGTTGAACCTCAGTTGGGTTCTTTGAGAGAAGCCGGTTAAGTTGGAGGAAAGATGAAAAAGATAATGATAGCGGCGGTAAGCGCGATAACATTTGGGATAATGTTTGCGGCGGGAGTGGCGTCGGCGGTGGAATCGAGCAAACCGGAGACGCATGACGGCGGCTGGATAGATCGTCACGGGAAGGTGAGCAGGGCGGATGAGAGCGAGTGCCTGAGCTGCCATACGGACAGGATAAGTTGTATAGAGTGCCATCAGGACACAAAGCCGAGGGACCACACAAGCGCGTATGTATATAAAGGTCATGGCCTTAAATCCCAGTGGTCGAGGGAGAGCTGCGTTTCTTGCCATACGGACAGTTCTTTTTGCGACGAATGCCATTTGATAACAGCCCCTTCAACCCACAGGAGAGGTTGGGGTGGGAATCTGTATAACGCCGACGGTTCGGTAGCGGGAAGACAGGGGCGACACTGCACGATGGGTTGTCATTCGTTTGCGGCGTCCGGTATGGCGGTATACGGAAACGACAGGGTAACCCGAAGGTGCAAAACCTGCCACCAAACCTTGGAACGGACATCGAACGGAACTCACCCGCCGAATTAGGGGGGTTAGGTCATTTGTCAGTGAAATTTACTCAGGGGGCCGCTGTTATCGCGATTCACTAAGATTTTTTAGAAAGGGGGATGCAGCCTCCTTTCTAGCTTTCCCCCAAATAGGGCTGCTATCCCTTCGCTAAGGGTCGGAGGGGATGCCGTCCGAAAACGGAGGTCCGCTTGCGGACAGCGGGAAGATACGCAGCATATAGAAACGGAATAACAGATTTTCCGCAACGATTATGGTTCCTGCAGATCCCTGTATATATCCGCGAGGCTCTTTCTTAACGAGACTACCGCATAGTGTTTCCTTGAAAGGAGGGTATTTATAGGGAGTCCTGTCTGTTCCGCCAGCTCCTTAAAGCTCACGCCCTCAAATTCGGTAAGTTCAAAGATCTCCCGCTGTTTTTGCGGAAGTTTTTCCAGAGCTTGCTCAAAGCGTTCCCAAAAAAGACCTTTAATGTATTCGGTTTCCGGCGCATAAAAATCCGCGATAAAGCTCAGGACGGAACTTGATGTAATTTTGTCCAAGACTTTTCCGTCGGCGCAATTGTCATCCAAAAAATCGGAGAGTGGTATCTCCTCCTTCTTCCTCCAGAGGTCTATTATCTTGTTTCTGGCTGTGCGGTAGAGCCACGCGTAGACATTTTCAATAGGGGAGAGGAGGATTTCCACACGGTGAAATTGATAAAACACATCCTGAAGGATATTCTCGGCATCCTCCTCGGAACGCACTCTTCTACGGATAAAGCGAAGAAGCTCGGCGCTTTTTTCCTTAAATACATCGCTTGCTGGCATAAAAATTTACCGGTTCAGCCCTCTCCGCAACCAAAGTTATTTTTACAACCCTGCCGCTAACGTGGAATTTGTGCAGACACCGCGCCCAGATTTTCAAAATCGACCGTTTTTTAATGTTTGCGCTCAAAACGCTGTCAATAGCCATCTTCTTTTCTCCAAAATTTTTTATAAAGCTACGAACACTAATTAATATAAAATTAATATAATTAAATAAATGTTACTTTTTAATCTACGTTTAAAATGATCAGATTTTCTGATCCCGTATTTAAAAACGCTTGCATAAAAAAAATTAATATATATAGTAAACAAAGGTGTTTTGCGTTTTTTTATTAAAGATAAAATTTGTATCATACGGTCGTTTGGGGTGATCAGAAAAAACGTACCTTTTTTCTAGACATATCATTAATCAAGTTAAGTATAGCATATCGCTTATAATATTGATGGATATTATCAATACGTTGGCGGACGCCGTGAAGGAGCGAAATTAAATTGTGACTGACGAAACGTTTCAAAACCGGATTTCATACCCCGGCGGGAATGGGTTCAATGCTTTGATAACCGAACCTAAAGATTACTGCTGTTCAGCGATTTGAAAAAATTGGATGAGTTATGACGAAAGAAGAAGAATTGATGGATTTTTTGCATCAGCACGTTTTTGACCCGTGTTAAATTCCGGGAATGCATCGAATTCCATTTCTAAATCAAATATACGTTCATTTCAAAGATCTACTGCGCTGCCCTATTTTTACAAAGTCATTATTGAGTTTCAATGCTATATATGATGAATATGTTCATCAAAAGTTAGGGTTAATGACGAAGATAAAACCCACTATTCCACCCAATTCCGGGTTTTAGAGGTTTTTTATCCGAATAACTCTTTTTTGGTTTTTCCAGTTCATCTATGGAAAGCTCAGGTTACCTGCGAAATCAGATCAAGGGACATGCCGAGGTTGAGCATCTTTACAGCGGTTTCCGCCCTGCCTCTGGCTTCGCCCTCAGCTATAAAAGCCTTGTAATCCGCACGGGCTTTCTCTTCCGCGTCAAACTGAAACCACGCTTCCTCATCTTTGGAAAAATGCTTTATTGTCTCCACCGC
>JAITJJ010000048.1 GCA_031278965.1 Deferribacteraceae bacterium | reverse complement strand
TTTTGTTTCCCTCAGGCGAGCACGCCCGCATATAATTATTCTGAACTTTAAACTCTCCGGAATTTACCTGCCTTATTATCATAAGAACGGAAGAAAGAATATCCGCTGCCTCAAACCCCGCCACTACCGCCGCCTTTCCTTTATTTGCTATTGCTTCGAACATAGAAGTGCCTGTGATTACCGAAAGGTTGCCGGGGCATAAAAACCCGTCAATCCTTATCTCTTTATCGCTCAAGATAAGCTCTATTACCCGCGGCATAGTTTTAGCAAGGGGGATGAGATAAATATTGTCAAGCCCCGCCGCATCTGCCGCCTTTAGGAGAGCCGCCGACATCGGCGCGGTGGTTTCAAACCCTACCCCGATAAATACATATTTTTGCCTGCGGTTTTTTTCAGCTTTTTCAAGGATATCCAGAGGAGAATAAACTACCGCAATATCCGCCCCGTCCGCCCTTGCGTCTGATAGAGAGCAGCCGCTTTTATCCTTTAATTTCATCATGTCTCCAAAGGTGGCGACCGTAACGCTATGATCCGCCGTAAGCCCAATGTATGAATCTATATCGTTTTGATCGGTGACGCATACCGGGCAGCCCGGACCGGATATAAGCTCCACATTATCGGGGAGCAGAGAACGTATCCCATACCGGGCGATGGTCATAGTATGGGTTCCGCAGATCTCCATGATGCGGTAAGATTTATCTTTATTCGCTTCCCGCTTTATCGCCTGAAGGATGAGAGAGGTTTCATTTTTCCCGTTAAAAATATCAAACATAAGATTAATTATGAAAGGCGCTGCAACTTTATATCTATCTGCGGTACTTTCCCCTCCGCGAGGGATAACATTGCATTTAAGGTTTCAACGGCATATTCGGGATCAATGCGGCACATAGCATATCCCGCGTGGACAAGCACCCAGTCCCCCGGCTTTACATCTTCAGGATTATCCATAAAGAGCATGGATATTTCCCGCCTTGTGCCCCCCAGCTTCACTATGGCAGATACTTCGTCACAACTTTCTATCTCAGAGGGAATCCCTACGCACATAATATCATACCTTATTTATTGGTTTTTTCAGCATAAATTATTATAATACAAAACCTAAAATTTTGCTAGGGCAACATATTGGGATCAATAAACGGTTTCTTTACAATCAACATAAAAGTAAGATTTAAATTTTATTAAGCCTATGGGAATTTAGTAAATAAATTTTGTAAAGAAGGAGCAGACTTTGCAGGCAATAGCCAATTTATTCTTTATTTATCAGCGATTTATCTTAAATTAATCTTTCATTTTTTCCTCTTGACTTGAACCGCCCAAAGTATTATATCCTAATCCTATAAAACATACTTATTTAGTATGTTTTAGCTTATTTTAATTTTAGGAGGATAAAATGATTAAGGTGAACAGTTTTTTGGGCAAATTTACCCTATTTGCAGCAGTATGGGCGGTTTTCTCTCTCAGTGCGGTTTATGCGGCGGAGATAACCATCCTGAACGTTTCTTACGACCCTACGCGGGAGTTTTACCGTGCTTATAACGAAATCTTTGCAAAGCATTATAAGACTCTTACGGGGGATACTATTATTGTCAACCAATCCCATGGGGGCTCCGGCGGACAGGCGCGGGGAGTTATAGAAGGCAACCCCGCGGATGTGGTGACCCTTGCTGTGGGTTATGATATTGATGAAATAGCTGCAAAATCCGGTTTTATTGCAAAAAATTGGGAGTCCAGACTTCCCCGCAACAGCGCCCCTTATACCTCCACCATAGTTTTTCTGGTTAGAAGCGGCAATCCCAAAAAGATCAAGGATTGGGACGATCTAATTAAAAGCGATGTAAAAGTTATCACCCCTGATCCTAAGACTTCCGGCGGCGCGCGTTGGAACTATCTGGCGGCATGGGGGTTTGCACGGATCAAATACGGCGATGAAGCCAAGGCGAGGGAATTTGTAAAAAACGTTTATAAGAATGTTATAGTGCTTGATTCCGGTGCCCGCGGCGCAACTAACACTTTTGTTCAAAAAGGGCAGGGGGATGTTCTCTTAGCTTGGGAAAACGAGGCGCACCTCTCCATTAACGAGCTTGGCAAAGGGAGGTTTGAAATTGTGTATCCTTCCGTAAGTATCCTGGCTGAACCCTCTGTAAGCTGGGTTGATGCCAATATTGCAAAGAAGGGAACAGAGAAGGTTGCCAAGGAATATTTAACCTACCTTTACACCGACGAAGCCCAGCGTTTGGCAGGGAAAAACTATTACAGACCATCCGATGAGGCTATACTGACAGAGTTTTCCGCACAGTTTCCCGTAATAAAGCTCCTTACCATAAATTCTGATTTCGGCGGTTGGGAAAAGGCCCATCAGGCTCACTTCGTAGACGGAGCGGAGTTTGATAAAATCTTTGCAGAGCTTAAAAACCGTTAGTTTTCCCATTGCGGACTAATAGAGGTACGGCAATGGGTAAAAAAACAAGCAGATTACCCGGATTTCATCTGACATTGGGGTTATCCTTAACGTATATCTCCTTCCTGGTGCTGATACCGCTCTTTTCGCTAATCCTATATTCTGCGAGGCTTTCGCCCACGGAGTATTGGTCAATCATCACCAACGACAGAGTGCTTGCCGCATTCCGCGTTTCGTTCTCCTCAACCCTTATCGCCGCCGTTGTGGACGGCTTTTTCGGTTTTATACTCGCATGGGTTTTAACCCGGTATGCCTTTTTTGGCAAACGGGTTATAGATGCCCTTATTGATCTCCCATTTGCCATCCCAACCGCAGTGGCGGGGATTACCCTCTCCTACCTCTTTACCGCCAATTCTAAACTGGGGCGGTTTTTAATGGATCACGATATAAACATTGCTACCACAAACGCAAGTATAGTCATAGCCCTAACTTTTATAGGGATCCCTTTTGTGGTGCGGACTGTGCAGCCGGTTCTGCAAGAGTTTGACAAAGAGCTTGAGGAAGCATCAATAAGCCTTGGGGCAAACTTTTATAAAACTTTTCTAAAGGTAATACTCCCCTCAGTTCTCCCCGCGTTGATCACAGGGTTTGCTATGGCTTTTGCCAGAGGGCTTGGGGAATACGGCTCTGTAATATTTATAGCTTCCAATATGCCTTACGAGAGCGAAATTGTGCCGCGCTTGATTGTGCAAAAGCTCTTAAATTTTGATTATAAAGGCGCGAGCGCTATAGGCACCGCCATGCTTGTTTGCGCCTTCATCCTCCTTTTAATAATTAATCTATTGCAGCACCGTTTGCAGAGGAGGCTGAATTGAGCATCGTTAAGATAAACAAAGAGCCTGTATGGATAAAACCGACACTTCTTGCACTCTCCTTCCTTTTTTTATCCCTCTTTATATTTTTGCCGCTGTTCACCATATTTTCAGAGGCATTAAGCCGCGGCGCGTCCTATTACTTCAATGCCTTAAAGGAACGGGAAGTCTTTGCCGCCATAAGATTAACGCTGCTCACCGCTGCAATCTGCGTTCCGATAAATACTGCATTTGGCGTTATGCTCGCCTGGGCTATAACAAAGTTTAGTTTTAAAGGGAAAAATGTTCTTATAACCCTGGTGGAAGTGCCGTTTGCCGTATCCCCCGTTATCTCTGGGCTTATCTTTGTCTTCCTTTTCGGCGCTATCGGTTGGTTCGGCGGAATTCTGGATAAACTGAATTACAGAATAGTTTTTAACATCCCCGGCATATTTCTTGCCACCGCCTTTGTCACCTTCCCTTTCGTCGCAAAAGAGCTGATACCCCTTATGCACGATCTGGGGAAAGATGATGAGGAAGCCGCCATAACTCTGGGTGCCAGCGGGTTAAAGACGTTTTTTCGGGTTACCCTCCCGAATATCAAATGGGGGCTTTTATATGGGATAATCCTGACAAACGCCAGAGCTATGGGGGAATACGGCGCGGTGGCGGTGGTTTCCGGTCTCGTCCGGGGTAAAACTACTACTATGCCACTATATATAGATATATTATACGGGGAATATCTTTTTGCGGCGGCGTTTGCTGTAGCGTCTCTGCTTACCCTTCTGGCACTTGTTACCCTTGTTATAAAAGCGGTGTTGGAGCGGATCATAGCAAAGCAGAGAAAACAGAAGTTTGAATTTTAACGGGGAGTTTATGAGTATTGAGATTACAAATATAAGCAAGCGTTTTGATAATTTTGTCGCCTTAAACGATA
>JAITJJ010000012.1 GCA_031278965.1 Deferribacteraceae bacterium | reverse complement strand
CACCGAACAACTCCATTCTTGACTACCGCTTCGCTCTTGCACTTCTTACACTTTGTCATAACTTCTCCCCTATATCTTTATAATAAACTAATGATGAATTATAACATAAATCTATTCATCAGTAAATACTCTCAGTGAAAGATTTGAAAGTTGTATATTTTATACAGACGCTTAAGATGCCTTCTCAAAGGTTTTGCCACCGGGGAGGCATATTATCGGGAAGTCTGGCACAGTGTCAATTGAGCATGATAACAGCAATACCCGCCATTATTTTGAACGATTTACAAGACGCACTAAAGTTGTTTCCAAGAAAAGCGAAATGGTTGATATAAGTATAAAACTTTGGATTGCACTTACAGCCCGCAAATTTTAACTGACTTTAAAAAGTTGCACTTTCTATCTATATATGAAAGCTCTCACATTTTTTCATTAGAAGAGTACTTGAATAAATATGAGGATAAGTATTCTTTATGCTGATTTCGTATGCAAAAAATGGGGTAAGACACTCCATATTTTATCTTGAATTTCCTAGAGATTAAGGTTATAGCTTTATCCGCACATAATTTATATTATATAGAAGGTTTGTATGACTCCAAAAAATAATCTTTCTGCACTGAATATAAGAAACATTGCCATAATCGCCCATGTTGACCATGGGAAAACCACTCTCGTAGATGCCATGTTCAGGCAGTGCGCGATATTTCGCGCCAATCAGACGGTGGAGGAACGTGTACTTGACAGTATGGAATTGGAACGGGAGCGCGGAATTACCATTGCAGCGAAAAACTGTGCGGTGAATTGGAACGGGGTGCGGATAAATATTGTGGATACTCCGGGTCACGCCGATTTCGGCGGAGAAGTAGAGCGGGCTCTTTCCATGGCGGACGGTGCTATCCTTCTTGTGGATTCCTCCGAAGGGCCCCTCCCCCAAACCCGATTTGTGCTGAAAAAAGCCCTTGAGAGAGGGCTTAGGATTATCGTTTTAATCAACAAGATTGACCGTAAAGATATGCGGGCTCAAGAGGTTTTGGATGAGATCCTTGACCTCTTTATTGATCTTGATGCAAACGACAATCAGTTGGAATTCCCCCTTTTATATGCCGTAGGACGGAACGGGATTGCCCAAAAAACCCTTGAAGAGGAAGGCAGAGACCTTGCTCCCCTCTTTGAAATGATATTGTCCGAAATTCCATCCCCGCTGATAAGCGGTGAACCGGAATTTTCAATGCTTGTAAGCGATATAGGCTATTCGGATTATCTGGGAAGGCTTGTGATAGGCAAGATTTACTCCGGTTCAGTCCACCCGCAGGATACGGTCGTCTGTATAAAAGAGGACTCAAGCCGTATCACCTCCCGCATAACGAAGGTTCAGATCTATGACGGGCTTGCTCTTACTGATGTGGAGGAAGCAAAAGCGGGGGAGATTGCCGTAATATTCGGGACAGGGGATGCCTTTATCGGGGATACAATAACCTCGCCGGCAGGGAAAGCACTGCCTAGACTTAGGGTAGACGAACCCACCGTTGTTATGAAGTTTGGAGCAAACACCTCTCCTTTTGCGGGCAAAGACGGCAAATGGGTGCAATCAGCGCGGATAAAAGAACGCCTTGAGAGAGAAGCATTGCGCAATGTGGCGATACAGGTGGCGGAGGCGGAGGAGAAAGATACATACCTCGTAAAAGGGAGGGGGGAATTTCAGCTTGCCATACTTATTGAAACTATGCGGCGGGAAGGATATGAGCTTACTGTGGGACGGGCGGAAGTTATCTTAAAAAAGATAGGCGGAAAGTTATGCGAACCTATGGAAAACCTATTTATTGATTCTGACGAGGCGTTTATAGGGGTTGTCACGGAAAAGCTCTCTATGCGAAAGGGGCGGCTTATGAATCTGGTAAACAAAGGGTTCGGGCGGGTTCGGGCGGAGTTTTCCATACCAAGTCGCGGACTTATCGGTTACCGTGATGATTTTATGACAGATACAAAAGGGACGGGGATTATGAACTCCATATTTGCGGGTTACGGAGACTATCGCGGGGATTTCCCCACCCGTTGGAACGGTTCCCTTGTGTCTGACCGGGCGGGTTCTGCCGTAGCTTACGGGCTCTTTCATCTTGAGCCCAGGGGACGGCTCTTTGTGGTTCCGCAGGATCCGGTTTACGAAGGGATGGTGATCGGGGAGTATAACAAGGATATAGATTTAGAGGTAAATCCGTGCAAGGAGAAGAAATTGACCAATATGCGCGCCTCCGGCAAAGACGATAATATTATTCTCCGCCCGGTGAAACCTTTAACGTTGGAAGAAGCCCTGCACTTCCTGGCGGAGGATGAAGCATTGGAGGTAACCCCAAAGGCGGTTAGAATACGAAAAACCATTCTCTCAAGCCTTGAACGCCGCTCTGTAAAAGCCAAGAGTCTTAAAGGTTACGGCTAAGATAGCGAGAAAAGCGCCGAAATATAAGCAAACCTCCCCGTGAGGATTAATATCCCCATTATTATAAGCAAGACACCGCACGCTCTGTTCGCATAAAGCGACAATTTCGGATACTTCTCAATTTTTGATATAAGGGGTGTGGAAAAAATCCCTGCCGCCAGAAAAGGGATAAAAAGGCCTAAAGAATAAAACGAGAGGAGGGTGATCCCCTCTGCAAGCCTCTCTTTTTGGGATGCAAGAGTTAGTATCCCCGCAAGAACCGCCCCAATGCACGGCGTCCAACCAAAAGCAAACGCAAAACCTGCAAGAAAGGCTTGATATGGTTTTTGAATCTTCTTAGGCAAAGGGAGGCGTTTTTCGCGGTATAGTATGGCGATCTCCAGGGCACCAAGTACATGAAGCCCCAAAAATATTATAATAATTCCTGCTATTACACTGAAAATCTGCTTATTGTAAATTAAAAACTGGCCTATTCCGGTGGAGAGGGCGCCGAGAGCCGTAAACACTGCGGAGAAACCCAAACCAAAGAAAAGTATGGATTTTATCAGACTCTTCCTCCCCCCCTGCGCCCCAAGAAAAGAGAGATAACCCGGAAGGAGAGGGAGGATGCAAGGGGAAAAAAAGCTGAGGACGCCGCCTAAAAACGCGCCGAACAGATCAAAAAAGCTCATTTAATTATTCTAACAGCTAATAAAAATTATGGAAAGGGATAATCCACCTGTAATAAGGGTTAAAAGTCCGCTATCCTCCAACATCTTTTTCCAATATCTTTTTGTCTATGGAAAGGTAGAAAAAACCGCCCAAAAGGGAGAAGGCAAGGGTTATTACCCGCCATACTAGGAAAATTGCGGCTCCTCCGGAGCTGCCCATATATCCGAAAAGAATATCCGCCGCAAATTCCGTTACGCCAAGATTGCCCGGAGTCAGCGGCAGGATCGTGGAAGCGAGCACAATACCCGAGACGGCTGCGGCGGCTAAAGCCGCGCCGCCTCCATACATAAAAAAAGCGATAAGCACTACCACCGCTATAAGGAGAAGCTGTCCCAAAACCGCAAAAGAGAGCGATAAAAAACATACTTTCAGATTTTTTACAAGCTCCCTTGCGGTGCAGAGGAACGGGAGAAGCTTTTCTCCGAATAAAATTTTTCCAAGTATCTTTTCAATAAAGCTATAAAAAAAAGGGATTCTTAATAGAAAGAGAGAGATGACGCAAAAAAGAGCCGCCGATAAACCCCCTGCCAGGAGTGCGGTATTCCCTCTGAATTCGCCTGCAATCCCCCCTTTAAGGACAAGCACGATTGCAAAGCTGGCAAAGGATATAATCAAAAGCCCGAGAAAAGCAAGAACCCGATCAAGAAGGGTTATCGCCGTGCCCTGCATAATAGGGACAGCGCAGCGGCTTTTGAGATAGTATATGCGGAATATATCCCCGCCGGCGTTGCTGGGGAGGAAATTGCTGAAGAAAAGCCCGATATTTACTATCTTAAAAAGGTCTTTATAGTCCGCCTCATACCCCGCTGCGGATATAACGGTTTTATAGCGTTTGGTGAATATAAGGTTTTGAGAGAGGACAAGCAATATTGAGGCGGCTAGAACCACTGCCGAACCGGGAGAAAGGAGCGGGGAAAACGCCCTTATATCCAGTCTGCCGCTTTTAAAAAGATACCCTATCAGAAATACCGTAAGGAGGCATTTCAGAGCAGTCAGCAATCGTTTGCGGCTTTTTCCCATAGCTAAAGAGGATACACAAATAAATCCCAATGTCAAGCAATGTCAAGGTTCGTCTTGCCCCGTCAAGAGGGGCGGCGTGCATCTACAATATCCTGGTGAAGAAGATAGCCTTCCCGATAATCTCTATCTCAATTCCCAGCCGCCCGTCTACCGCTAACTACCATCCAACCCTTGAATCACAGCTTCAGTTTGTCAACAGCGCTTTTTAGGTTATCTAAGATGAGGTAAGCGCAGACTCTGGCGGTTATCTGCACGCCGGCATGACCTGAGGAGTTTGGATATATGGAACAAGGGCACTCC
>JAITJJ010000192.1 GCA_031278965.1 Deferribacteraceae bacterium | reverse complement strand
AGACAGCACTAAAACAGGCGAAGATAGGTTTGTTGATATTACGGAGACTCTTGATCCATATATTGAAAAGCATTTCAAAATGATGGAAACACAGAAGGGTAACCCTAACGGATATCTGTTTGTGAACCAATATCAGAAACGTATTGTTGAATGCACAACTATGGCTGAATGGTATTGGCGTCCTACACTTAAACGTCTTAATATAAACTACAGACAACCTTATCATATGCGGCACACTTTCGCTTGCCAGAGCATTGCGGCAGGAGAAGATCTGAATTGGATTAAAAAAATGCTTGGGCATGAAACCCTTGAAATGCTGCTACGTACATACGGCAACTGGCTTATCAAGCGTGAAGGCAGGGCAGGCAACAAATTAAACGGATATTTTAATGAATTTGTCAATGAAAACGAAACCTCAAAAAGCTAACGCCGAATGAGGGCTATAATTATAGTGTTATCCAAATGTTATCCAGTTTATTCGCAATGAAAAAAGAGACCGCATTTGCGGTCTCTTTCAAGTATGCCGGAGGGGGGACTTGAACCCCCACGGGGAAAGCCCCACCACCCCCTCAAGATGGCGTGTCTACCAGTTCCACCACTTCGGCATATCCTGTTTACAGGAGGCTAGAGTTTATATTTATCTTTATGATAAGTCAATAAAAAATCAGGCAGCTTTAGAAAATATTTTGCATAATAGCAAAAATATCAAGGGCATATAAAAATCGCCTTGCTCCATTTTTAAAGAATACTTTTGACCAAAAATCTATTGACGATAGCATGCAGGAGGAATTGTTCCATGAAACTTTCAAGCAGGGGATATAAAATTGTAAAAATTATTCATATTTTGGCATCTTCTATCTGGATTGGCGCTGGAGTTATCGGTTTATTCTTATTAATGGCCGTTTTGAATAAAGATAATTTATCGGAAATCTTATTGGCTATTCATTTCATTGATTTGCTAATAATTGTTCCGGCAAATTTAATCGTATTTATTACAGGTATAATTTTCTAAAAATTTACCGAGTAGGAGTTTTTCAAACATAGGTGGATTACATTAAAATATATTATAAATATAATTCCAATTATAGGAGGCTCCTTGATATTTGCTTCGTCAATAATAAATATGCTTTCTATTGCAGAAAAAATTGGGGAGCAGGCATTAGCAGACTCTTCTTTCATTCTATCAAGAAATATATTTACCAGTGCATTTGCTGTTATGCTTATATTGCTAATAATAGCAGTATGTTTAACTGTAGTTAAGCCCAGAGTGTCGAAATAGTGCAAAATCGCAAGTGTTTTAAAGTTTCCCTGTCAGGAAGGAGTGACTTACAAAAGTGAATGCCTTTGTAAATTGGAGCGGTTCAGGGTTAGTGTTTTTAAAATTAAACATCCATTCTAAAACAGTACCCCTTAAAACCGACTTTTTCAACAGTCTGATGTTTAACTGTAGTTAAACCAAAATTCACAAAAAAAATAAGAGACATATAAAAAAGCATATCAGTGTCAAAAGTTTTTTGCAAAGCATAGGCGGAGAATCGCTTTTGCCAGGCTTTTAAAATGCCGCCAAAAATACCCCGGCCGCTACGGCAGAACCTATTATTCCCGCCACATTCGGCGCCATGGCGTGCATAAGCAAAAAGTTTGTGGGGTCTTCTTTTGCACCTAACATCTGGCTTACCCTTGCCGCCGCGGGAACAGCGGAAACCCCTGCCGCTCCGATAATCGGATTTATCTTTTCCTTTAAGAACAGGTTCATTATCTTTGCAAATATCACCCCTCCGGCAGTGGAAAAAGCAAAGGCGCACGCTCCCATAACAAATATTTTAATGGATACGGGGGTTAAAAAGTGCGCCGCATTGGTGGATGCCCCTACAGTTAAGCCCAAAAGGATGGTTACAATATCTATCATAGCGGTTTTGGCGGTGTTGCCTAATCTATCGGTTACCCCGCACTCTTTAAGGAGATTTCCAAAAAAAAGCATCCCCAGAAGAGTCAGCGCCTCAGGAGCTATGGCGGCGGTAATAATAAAGCCTATTATGGGAAACGCCACTCTAAGCTCTTTGCTTACCGGATTTGTAGGCTTCATACGGATAAGCCGCTCTTTCTTTGTGGTGAGCAGGCGCACAATGGGCGGTTGAATCACGGGGATAAGCGCCATATACGAATAGGCGGCGATGGCTATCGCCCCCAGATATTCGGGCGCCAATTTGGATGCCAGATATATTGAGGTGGGACCGTCCGCCCCGCCTATTATACTTATCGCCGCCGCCGTATCCTGCGGGAAGCCCAGAGCGATTCCAAAAATAAAAGTGGCAAATATCCCAAGCTGTGCCGCGGCTCCCAGTATTATTAAACGGGGTTTGGAGAGCATGGCGGAAAAGTCCGTCAGTGCGCCGACACCTAAAAATATCAGGGGGGGGTACCACCCGTCTACTACACCTCTGTAAAGGGTCCACATAACGCTGCCTTCATCATACACCCCTATCTTTACCTCTGGCGAGAGGGGAATATTCCCCATTAGGATGCCAAAACCGATGGGCACCAGAAGGAGCGGTTCATAATTTTTCCTTATTGCCAGAGTGATAAAGATTATCCCCACAATTATCATGAGGATATTCCCCCAGCTTAGGTTGAAAAAAGCACCGGATTCAAAGAAGTTATACAGAACATTCATCAAGTATTCCTCTAATGGCTAGAGCTTATGAAAACGCCACGAGAAGCTGCCCTTCCCTCACAGCTTCACCTTTTTGCACCGCTATTCGCAAAACCTCCCCTTCCCGGTCTGAAGGAACTGTGGTTTCCATTTTCATAGAATCTATTGTTAGCAGGGGAACACCGGGCTTTACCTTATCCCCGGGCTTGCATTTAATATCCAAAATGGTTCCCGATACAGGGGAGAGCACCCCTTCGGTGGAGGCTGCAGCCGGAGCGGCGGGAGCGTGCACAGCGGCAGGGCGTGGAGCAACTGGAGCATAAAGCGGCGCTGGATGCAGAGCCTGCGGCTTGCCTTCATCTATCTGTTCAACTTCAACGTCAAAATCAACGCCGTTTACTTTTACCCTCAACTTCATCTTTCTCTCCTAAATCTAATTTTGCCTCAAAAAACCTGTCATTTCCGATTTATAAAACGCCGGCATTTAATTCTTTCGCTGTATTTGTGCCGATCCCAGTTTGATACTGCGCAAATAATATGCAGAAATAATATACTCTGAGAGAAAATAAATTCAAGAGGTATCTCTAATTTTTAGATATGAATATGCTGCTTGTAAAGTTTTTGCCGCTGAAAACAACAATTAAAGCCTACTAATTTTTGACGATCTGCAACCCTAAGATATAAGCTCGTCAAACACGCTCAACCGTTCCTTCGGATCCGTACTTTTTAATTTATTCTTCCAACTCTTCCCCCTGCGGGGCTTGGGCGGCAGATGTGATATGGAAATCCGGCTGGGAAGTTAGGGTTATCTCTCCGTTTTTTACTTTTTTCAGTATAGAAAGAGCGGCGATTTCCTATTCACTCACCCACATGGCGGCGGTTTTCTTTGCAAGATCGTCAGTCTTCTCTTTGGAAAGCCCGTTCTCGCTATAACTTAAAATCGGCTTTTTCTCCAACTCTTTAAGAGCATCTCTTGCCTGCTGCAGAACTAATTCCGGATGCATTAACTTCACTTTCTCAAAGACAATATCTCTTTTAAGCTCCTTTAGCTTCTCTATCTCAGCCCGAATCGGCGCAAGCTCTCTTTGCGCCGATAACTCTTGCCCGGCAGATTCTCTTTTTTCTGCTTTCTCCTTTTTTTTAGCCTTACCCTGTCTGAAGTTCAATTGACGTGCAAGCTCCGATGCAAATTCGGCGCTCAATTCAGGCTTCTTTTCTGCGGTTGCCTCCGCAGTTTCTTTTTCGTTTTCCATTTTCATACCCTCCAAATTGGCGAGTAATTCCATTTTTAAGTCATTATGTATATAATTAGAGTGTCGAAATAGTGCAAAATCGCGAGTGTTTTAAAGTTTCCCTGTCAGGGAGGGGTGACTTACAAAAGTGAATGCCTTTGTAAATCGGAGCGGTTCAGGGTTGGTGTTTTTAAAAT
>JAITJJ010000016.1 GCA_031278965.1 Deferribacteraceae bacterium | reverse complement strand
CCGGGAGAGCGCCTATCTAATTCCCGCTGCAATATCTCTTCATTAAGGACAATGCCGGATGGACAGCCGTCAATGATTACGCCAATCCCCTTTCCGTGACTCTCCCCCCAAGTGGTAATCCTAAAGAGCGTTCCAAAGCTGTTAAACGCCATCTTTATTCCTCGTCTCCGTCATCATCATATTCATCATCGTTTTCGTCATCCTCATCCTCATCCTCATCATACTCGTCATTCTCATTGCTTTTGATATCTCTTATTATATGGTTGTATATCTTCCGCGCCGTCTGCATAGGGGTGTTGTTGGCATCCACGACAAAACGCTCCCCTAATGAGAGGTATATATTGTAACGCTCCATATATATTTCAGGTATAACTTTCTTTCTGAAAAGAGGGGAGTTTTGTTTCTCTATGCGCTTCTCCAAAGCCGTTAACGGAACATCCAAAAAGATAATTTTCCCAAGCTCTTGAAGCAGGATTTTGTTTTCTTCTCTAAGCACCGCTCCGCCGCCGGTGGACAACACCGCGTTATTTAACCCATTCAGCTCTTTTAAAACCTCTGTTTCAAGGTCTCTAAAGTATTCTTCCCCTTTAAGTTCAAATATTTCCCGGCATGATAGGGAGAGGCGATCCTTCTTATGAAAAAGTGCTTCAATAAGAGAATCCGTATCCACATAAATAAAATCCAGAAGCTCTGCCAAGAGCTTTCCAACCGAGCTTTTTCCGCTTGCCTTAAAGCCGATAAGTATTATATTCACTTGAGTCTACTGTTCCGCCTGAACCTCGCCAACGCTTTCAAAGTGCTTCATAAGATCGAAGAGTTCCTGTTGTTCGACAATCTCTTTAAGGAGAGATGTACAGAGTTCAACCCCTGTTATATTGTCTTCATCTAATCTTGCTTTTATGCCCGCACGGAAAGAGTTCGGGTGCTCCCCTTCCAATATATCATAAACTGCGGTTCTGTTGATGTTCAACTCTTCCAACCTTTCATCTGCAAGTTTGTCAATTTCAGAGTTTATCTCAATGAACCGGGTTTTATATTCCGAAACATCAACCCCATACTCTTGACAGAGATTAAGATAACCGTCCGTATAGTAGTAATACAAGCCTACGTAGCTTAACAGGGTACGCCTTTCATCATCCAGAGTTTCTGTGAGGTTTAGCGTTGAGGGTTCCGGCAAATTGCTGACGGCTATCTTTCCGCCGGCAATTACCAACACTACAACTAATATTATTGATATTGCGGCAGAAGCAACGT
Organism: Deferribacteraceae bacterium; assembly: GCA_031278965.1. Classification (GTDB taxonomy): domain Bacteria; phylum Chrysiogenota; class Deferribacteres; order Deferribacterales; family JAISNW01; genus JAISNW01. Next base: position 4,559 of record JAITJJ010000016.1, on the reverse strand, counting down.
AAAGTTTCATATTATATCCTAAAGTTATTGCTTAATCTTATTCCACAAGGTTGCTCATATTCAGCAACGGCAGCATTATAGATATAACCACGAAAGCCACAAGCGCCCCCACAATAACTATAAAGAGAGGTGAAACAGCAGAGAGAGCACCTGATATAAATTTATCTATCCGCTTTGTATAAAAGAGATGCACCCGCGCTAACAGCTCCGGCAGAGTCCCGGAACTTTCTCCTATGGATGCGGCGGCGGGAAAGAGTTCCGGGAAAACCCCCGCATTTTTTATGGCGGTTGAAAATTTTACGCCGGACAACACCTCACTCCGCGTCTCTTCCAATATGGACTGCATATACTTATTTCCTACTGTTTTGGTGGCAAAGAATAAGGAATCTGTAAGCGGCAAGCCCTCCTTAAGCTGAAAGGCAAGGATATAGGCAAAGCGGGCCACCGCAGACTGGGCAATCAGATTAAACCCAAACAACTGTTTATCAACCCTCATTCTGAATTTATGGTTGTTGCGGTATGTATATTGAAACGCAAAGATAAGGAACACCAAAAAGAGAATCATAAAACCGCCGTATTCTTTTGAAAAGTCCGCCGCCGCAAGGAGCACTTTTGTGCTTGCGGGGAGTTCTTGTTTTACAGAGGAAAATATCCCCTGCATTTTTGGAACAATTACCGCCATAAGAAACCCAAGAACGCCTAAACCCATTATCAGCACTACAGCGGGATAGATCATCGCCGAAACAAGCTTATCCGCATTCTGGGATTTTGTTTCCTCATATTCCGCAATATCCATAAGAACATCTGAAAGCCGTCCCATCCGCTCTGAGGCTTTAACCAGATTTACATACATCGGCTCGAAATATTCGCTGTATTTGTCTAAAGCATCTGAAAAACGCATCCCCTCCGATACTTTGGATGCAATATCCATAAGGGTTTCCTTTTCCGTTGCATTTTTAGATGAGCGGACGATAATATTTATCGCCTCCACCAGAGGAATTCCGCTTCTTAACAAAAGGGCGAGCTGAAAATAAAGATCTGCAAGGTTTTTTCGGGATTTAAAGATATTTCCTAAGACGCCTTTTGTTTTTGCGGCTGCGGGCTCAATGGAGGAGATGAGCACCCCTTCCCCTGTAAGCTGAATAAGCGCCTGCTGTCTTGACAAAGCATCCTTGATCCCCTTTACGGCTTTTCCAGACTTTGTAAAACCCTCATACTTAAAAGCCGGCATACTACTCCCCTGTCCTTGTGACGCTTAAAAGCTCCTCTGGAGTCGTTATCCCGTTCTTTATAAGCTCCACGCCCTGCATAAACATGGTGGCGTAACCGTATTTCACAGCTTCCTCCTGTATCTCAAAGGCAGAAGCACTGCGGTTTATAAGCCTCCTGATGGGGTCGTTTATTTCCAGCAGTTCAAAAACGCCGATACGCCCCCGATAGCCGGTGGAAAAGCACTCGCTGCACCCTTTTCCTTTTATATATTCGTTCAGTTCCACCCCTTCTTTTGCAAAAATTCTTTTTATGGTGCTGTCGGCTTGCACCCTATCGGCGCAACGGGGACAGACTTTTCTTACAAGCCTCTGTCCCACCGATAAGAGGAGAGAACCCGAGAGGAGGAACGGCTCTACATCCATTTCAATAAGGCGGGAGACCGCAGTCGGCGCATCGTTGGTGTGCAGGGTGGATAAAACCAGGTGCCCCGTAAGGGACGCCTGCACCGCCGCTTCCGCCGTTATATTATCCCTTATTTCACCGACCAGAATTATATCAGGGTCTTGACGCAAAAAAGCCCTTATCGCATTGGCAAAGGTGATATTTGCCGCAGGGTTTACCTGAACTTGAGTAATATTGTCAATATGATACTCTACAGGGTCCTCAATGGTGAGAACATTTTTATTTTCACGGTTCATAGCGATTAAAGAGGCGTAAAGAGTGGTGGTTTTACCGCTTCCTGTGGGACCTGTAACCAAGATTATACCGTTGGGGCGGTCAAGATACGGCCGGTATACATCATACAGCTTTCCGGCAAGCCCAACCTGCGCAAGAGTGGCAAACTCGGAAGAACGCTCCAATATCCGTAAAACTGCTTTTTCGCCATTTACGGAAGGCATGCAGGAAACCCGGATATCCACGTCACGGTTGCCTATCTTCAGGTTTATCCTCCCGTCTTGAGTGCGTCTCGTTTCCGCCACATCAAGGGACGCTATTACTTTGATACGGGCGATCATCGGTTCCTGAACCCCTTTGGGGAATCTGCGGAAAGCGTTTAACACCCCGTCCACACGAAAACGAACAAGGAAGGCGTTGTCACGTCCTTCAAAGTGAATATCGCTTGCGCCGCTTTTAACGGCGTTAATAACAATCTGATTAACGGCGGTTATAATAGGCGCGTCATCGTAAGAGGCTGTCAAAATATTGGAAGTTTCTTCGTCAAAGCCGTCATCGCTTACGGATACTTCAGCTACTTCCCCGCCGAAACTCTCCATAAGCTCAAAAATTTTATAGCGTTCCGCCTTGATAAGCTCAGCGGAAACATCCAGAGTGAAGGTTAATAGCTGCGCTTTGGCAAAACCTGAATCATCGGAATAATAAAAAACCACTCCGCCATCTTCCCCTTCCGCGGGCACAAAATCACTCCTATCAGGAAATTTCAAGTAAGCATTACGAATTTCTTCACAAACCATAAGAAAATTATACTCTTAACCGGCAGCAATTACAAGCAGAGAAAGCAGAAGCAGACAAGGCAGAGTGCAAAGTTAGATGCGAAAGAATCATACAAGCTCTTGAAGGCATTGTTAGAAGACATCAGCGGCAGATTTCCAATCAAATATTGAGGGTATTGCAAAAGGGATTATATTGTGATAATACGGATAAAATTGGAGGGTTATTGTAAAATGCGTTAAGTGCGGCGGCTGGGATTATATAAAAGCAGGGCTTAATCACGGCAAACAACGCTATAAATGCAAGAAGTGCGGGCGGCAGTATACGCAGACAGAATATAAGTTTGCGACAAAGCGTGCTTTTGCACTGTATCTTTATGTAATAGGTCTTTCTATGAACGCCATTGCGCGAATGTTTGATATAGCGCCGTCAACGGTATTATATTGGGGGAGAAACTTTGCGCTTAAAGTCTATGGGAAACCTAAACCTGATGATGTAGAGGTCGGGCTTGAAATGGAGGAGATGTGGCGTTTTTAGCATCAAAAAAATAAGGTTTGGATTTGAAAGACATATAGCCGCACTGCCGGTCAATTGGTTGATTGGGAGTATGGAGACAGGGGCGCGGGAACATTAAGGAATATGCTTGATAGGTTCATTGACTTCGCCTTATAAAGCGGAAGGCATACCGCGATTATTTAAAGATTCCAATAACCAGCCGGAATATTCTCTGTAAAGATTTTATGGAATTCCGGACGGTATCGCTGCCAAAGTGAGAAAGTCAGTCTTTTTATATTTTCTGTTTTATTCTAAACACCCTTTCGGAAAAGAATATTGTAAATAGTGCAAGGATTAATATCACATAGGAAAGAGCCCCTGTGGTTAAAATCTCAGCCAGAGAACCGAAGAGCGCAGGCACCACCGTAAAGCCGATATATGCAAAACCCATTTCAAGCCCGATTACTCCCCTTGCGGCGTTATCCCCGAATATGGCAGGGGTTTCATGGATAAGTGACGGATATATGGGGGCGCACCCCAACCCCACCAGAAGGATTGCCGCAAGGGTTATATTTATTCCCGACGGGATAAACAGGAGTATCCCCCCGCAGAGGATTACAATCTCTCCTATCCTTATCAGCATTACATTTCCCAATCGCAAACTTAATATGCCGGATAGGACTCTGCCGAGGGTGATCCCTGCAAAAAAGAGGGAAAGGTATGATGCCGCTGCAGTTGCCGCCACCTGTCTGCTGTGAACCAGATAACTTGAAAACCAGAGGGCAACTGTCCCTTCCAATGAGCAGTAGAAAAAGAAAGCGGTTATCATATAGACGACCCCTTTGATACCGAGAGCCTTAAATGTTCCTATGGATGCCGGGTTTTCTTCCCTTTTCTCTCTCTCAGCGCTTTTCCAATGGGATAGAGCGGCAAAAAGGATTATCACCACCGACACCTGCAATATTCCGGCCAAAGCATAACCGCCCCGCCACCCCCACCCCGTATAAAGGGAGGCAGACATAATAAGCGGAGAAACGCCTACGCCGATCCCCCAGAAAGAGTGCAGCCAATTCATATGCCTTGCCTTAAAGTGAACGGCGGCAAAGCTGTTCAATGCCGCATCCACGCACCCCGCGCCAAAACCTAACGGTATCGTTAAAATCAGAAGGAGCGTGAAACTGCCGGATAGGGCAAACCCCAGCAGGCTCACCGCCGTTAAAAGGGTACTGAAAGCAACTGTCTTTCCTGTACCCAGTGCCTTTGTTACTGCAGCGGAACAGAAGCCTGACGCAATAGTAAACCCGTTCATCAGCAAGGACAATAGCCCCGCATAGGAAAGCGGCACATTTAAGAGCGGATGCATGGATGGCCATGCGGCGCCAAGCAGAGAATCAGGGAGACCA
>JAITJJ010000148.1 GCA_031278965.1 Deferribacteraceae bacterium | reverse complement strand
AAGAGTGGATAAATAACTACCCCCGTAAAATACTAGGGTGGAAATCCGCAAACGAAGGCTTCAAAAAATACCTCCTGGAGATTGTATGACTTTTTCGCATTTAATCTTGCAACTTACAGTCAATATCAACCTTTAATTTTTCTGTTGCGGAAAATGTAAAAAAAAACTAAAATCAATCAGTTTATGATCACAGATATTTTTGAACGGTCAAAGAGAGTCATCCCCGGAGGGGTAAATAGCCCTGTGCGCGCTTTTCGCTCTGTTGGGGGGACGCCTTATTTTGTTTCCTCTGCAAAGGGTTCTAAAATAACCGATATCAGCGGCAGGGAGTATATTGATTACGTCTGCTCTTGGGGGCCTATGATACTGGGGCACGCTGAAGAGAGCGTTATTTCCGCTATAAAAAGCGCTGCCGACAAAGGGACAAGTTACGGCGCACCCACTGTTGCAGAAGTTGAGTTAGCCGAATTAATTACAGAGTTTATCCCTTCCGCCGAGTCTGTCCGCATGGTTTCTTCCGGCACAGAGGCGGTTATGAGCGCAATCCGTCTTGCAAGGGCGTATACTTCACGGGATATGTTTATTAAATTTGAAGGGTGCTATCACGGGCATTCAGATGCCCTTCTGGTTAAGGCGGGGAGCGGTTTGCTGACTTTCGGCACTCCGTCCAGTCCCGGCGTTCCCGCCGATACAACTAAAAATACCCTTGTTGCCTCTTATAATGATTTGGCTTCGGTTAAAAAACTTTTTCAAGAGTATCCTAAAAAGATCGCTTGCGTAATTGTGGAACCGGTGGCGGCGAATATGGGGGTTGTTCTCCCGAAAGACGGCTTTCTGCAAGGGTTAAGGGAGATATGCGACAAAGAAGGCGCCCTTTTAATCTTTGATGAAATAATCACTGGCTTCCGCCTTGCAAAGGGTGGGGCACAGGAATTTTTTGATGTCGTGCCGGATATTACCGCTCTGGGCAAGATAGTCGGCGGAGGGCTTCCCGTGGGAGCTTACGCCGGTTCAAAGAAAATTATGAACCTTATCTCGCCGGAAGGTCCTGTTTATCAAGCCGGAACATTATCCGGCAATCCCCTTGCTATGGCGGCAGGGATAGCTACCCTTAAAAAACTTAAAGAGAAAGACTTCTATAAAAAACTAAACACTGCTTCTGAAGCCCTCTTTGATGGGATGTTGGAAAATGGACGCGCGTTAGGCTATAATTTCACCTTAAATCATATAGGTTCTCTGGGTTCCCTCTTTTTTACCGAGAAAGATGTTGTCGGCTATGAGAGCGCTGTCATCTCAGATACGGCAAAATACGCCAGATTTTTTCACCTTATGCTTGATAAAGCCATAGCTTTTGCGCCCGCGCAGTTTGAGGCAATCTTTGTGTCTTCCGCCCACAGCGAAGCGGATATTGAAAATACTTTAAAAGCACACTATATATGTTTAAGAAACCTTTAGACGGCTTGGGAGGAATGCGCTCCCTCCTGGCGGCAAGCAGCATCGGATTAGTATTTGTGGCAAGTATTGTTATAGGCACCCTTATCGGTGTCTGGCTTGACGGCAAATTTGACACAAAGCCTTATCTTACACTCTTTTTTATCTTTATAGGTATTGCCGCCGGAGTGAAAAACGTTATCTATTACATAAAAAAATCCGGCGCCTGTGAGAAAATAGACGATGGAAGATAACTCAAAACCCCCGGAAGAAACCCGTTTAATCCTTTTGCACCAGTGTTGCGCCCCTTGCTCGGTTTATCCCCTTGAACGCCTTATGCAAGACGGTTGGGAGGTATGCGGCTATTTCTTTAATCCCAACATCCACCCATACGCAGAGTTTAAAAAACGCCTTGAATGTTTGGAAACTCATAATAAAACTGTAGGGATTGAGTATTCTGCTGACGAAGCTTACGGCTTGCGCTCTTTTCTTAAAACAGCCGCCTCCGCAGAGGAAGCGGGAGAATCGCGGTGTCAGGCCTGTTATACTCTCCGCTTAAATGCTGCCGCCAGATATGCCCGTGAAAACGGTTTTAAAGTCTTTACAACAACTCTTTTATACAGCCGGCGGCAAAACCACGAAATTATTGCCTCTATCGGCAAGGCAAGCGCCCGCACTTTTGGTATTGACTTTTATTATGAGGATTTTCGCCGCGGCTGGCAGGAGGGGGTTAACCGTTCAAAAGAGCTTAATATGTATCGCCAGAGCTATTGCGGGTGCATCTTTTCGGAAGAGGAGAGATATAATAAGAATTTTGACGGTAAATTAAAACTTCCGCTTATGGTTCGGAAAGGTTAAAATTTGTGTTTTTACTTTTAAAGAAGGTGTATTGATCTTGTTATCTGAGTTTTCGTTTGTTAGTACAGCCGCCATTGGGGCAGCGTGTGCAATTTTATCTTTTTTCTTTACGGTGAGCGATATGGCGCTCACCTCGCTTGGAGAGCTTGGGATAAAGCAGCTTATTGCATCTCATCCCAGAGAGGCGGTTCATTTAGAACTCTTTGTAAGCAGCAGGAATAAAATGATCAGCTTAATTACAGTAGGGAGGCTTTTCTTTACCTCTGCTTTTGCCCTTGCTCTTGTATTTATCACTTTCTTCTTTTATGATGAGTATTGGGTTTATATTGCCGTGCCCTCAATTATACTGTTCATTACGATATCCGGTTATCTCCCCGCCTGTCTATACAGGTATTATCCTGAAAAAACAGCACTCCTTGCCTCTTTTCCGATAAAATTCTTTTATTATGCCGCTTATCCTCTTTTGGCGTTCTTTGCAATCCCAATCCGTTTTTTGGTAAAAACCGGGGAAGCCCGCACCGTTACGGAGGACGATATAGCCTATCTTATAGATGTCAGTGAAGAGCAAGGCGCCATCACCGATGAAAAACAGCAGATGCTCTCAAGCATTTTTGACATATCCGACAGTTATGTAAAAACCGTTATGGTGCCCCGTATGGATATGGTGGCGGTGCCGTCGGATATAACTAAAGAAGAGTTTATCGCCATATTCCGGCAAACCGGTTACTCCAGAATCCCGGTTTATGATGATACCCACGATAAAATCCTCGGGATCATCTATGTGAAAGATATATTAAAGTTTGATTCGGATTGGAGCATGAAAGAGCTTATTTCTGAAATTAATCCCGCTCTCTTTGTGCCAGAGACAAAAAAAATTATTGATCTTCTTAAAGAATTTCAACTATCCCGCCAACAGATGGCGGTGGTGGTGGATGAATACGGCGGTGTTGCCGGAATAGTGACTATGGAAGATCTTTTGGAAGAGATTGTGGGGGAGATATGGGACGAATATGATGAGGAGGATGCCGCCCAAAAAGATATTCTCCCCATTGGTGAAGGACGCTACCTTGTAGATGCAAGAACTAATATAGAGAACTTTTGCGAAGCTCTTGAGATTCTGGACGCGGACGATATGGAATTTGACACAGTGGGAGGGCTTATATACAGCATTGCAGGAGCAATCCCAAAGGAAGGGGATGAATATCGTTGGAAAAATTTCGCGGTATCCATCAAAAAGATGGATGACAATAAGATTCTCACGGTGGAGTTTATGAGCATCACAGAAGCTGAACCGGAACCGGAAGAGGCGTGAATTTGCTCTGTGCAAACGGGATGATGCTTAACGTTTTATCTGGGCTATTCCGCTCATATTAGGGAGTCAAAATAAAAATTCCAAGCAACTTTTTGAGGTTACCAGCCCCTTCAGGGGAAAATACAACAATAGCAATTCCCTCGTATTGAGAAGCGTTCATTCCGTCAAACTCTAATATATACTCAAATTGTAGGCTGAATGTGCTGCGATAACCGGGATTATCTTTCTATTGCGGCAGTAGTGCCAACCTAGGATAAGAGACGGGAAAAATACTGCAACGCCGGTAATATCCCCTTTTAATATGACATGAAGCGAAGCAAATAAAATGGATATTATTGTATTGGAAAACATTTTATTGACCTTTTTCCTAAGAAAAAGCTCTAAAAGCACCCCCCGAAAAAAAAGTTCCTCAGCTATCGGGGAGAGTACCAGGGGCACCAGAGAGTTAAGATTTGGTGATGAAATAATAGGAGTGCGGTATAAAAGAAGTTTTATTATCAGGAATAATATTCCGGGAGATATAAGGATAACAATATCCCATTTTTTATTTAAAAAGTAAATTATCGGAAACAATTTTGGTTGACTTATATGAGTAACCCTCTAATAACCCTCTCATTTTCTGAATTGTTCGCTCTTTCCGATATTTTATAGCATAAGTTTAAGTAAAATTCAAGAAATAGCCGCTGACAGCCGTTTACGGATAATTGAAAAGCTGTTGTATCCTAAAACCGCATTGCTATAAACCTTCGAGAAAAGGTTTAGGTTTGTACACATCCAGTGCTTTCTGAAAGTATTTTCTTCCGTCATCAATATATAAAAGCTGATTATTGACAAGCTCCATTACGGCTTTGGGGATTGGGACAAAGACGCCGCTTGCAACAGTTAGAACCGCCCCCGATTCGTCTGCTATTTTAGCTTCACTGTAATAAAGCCCGCGGCGGACACCCGTAAGATTCGCTTCCAAAAAGAGCGGCGTCATCGGCGGCACGTTTTTGCGGAACTTCACGGCAAGCTCTCTTGTAAAGCAGAGCTCATTCATCTCACTCTGGGTGAAACCGCACCATCCCATAGCTTCATCCAGTATGGCGGTTTGAACCCCGCCGTGCACCACCTTTGCAAACCCCGCATAATTTTGATCTATTGCCGAATCAAGGTGAACTGAACCGTTATCGTCGGCATAAAATTTACATTTCAAGCCCACCTCGTTTTTTGCACCGCATATAAAACAGGTGGACGAGTGGGGGAGATAATACCTGTTCAATCTGTTGCGCCTTTCCCGAAGAGTTTTTTCGGGTAAAAGCCGTATTTTGTGGGGAGAAGCCCGTTGGGGCGCAAGATCATCAAAACCACCATTGCAAGCCCGAACACCAGATACCGAACCGTTGCAAACCCTCTGAAAAGCTCCGGCAGAACAAACATTACAAAAGTGCCCAAGAGCACCCCTGCAAGAGAACCCTGCCCGCCCACTATCACTATGGCAAAGAATATAATGGATTGGTCCACCTTAAAGATTTCCGGCGCCACAGCCCCGTATTCCAGAGAATATAAAACCCCCGCAAAACCCGCCAGGATAGCGCTGAAAGCAAAACTTAAAAGTTTAATCAGGTTTGGATTTATTCCCATACTCAGTGCCGCAAGCTCATCTTGATATATATAGCAAACCGCCCTCCCGTAACGGGAGTTGTCAAAGTTATGCATCATCTTTACAACTATGAGCACCGCCGCAAAAGCAAAATAATACACAAACTTGGGATTGGAAAAATCGATCCCAAACAGCTTTTCGGGAGATATACCGAATATCCCGTTAGGACCCCCTGTAATTTCAAAGATATTGTTGTTAAGCGCCTGAACAAAGATGATATTTAAAGCGATACTGACCACAAGGAAGTAATCGCCCCTGAGGTGGATAACCGGCGCCGATAGGATCAATGCAAATATGGCGGGGGCAAAGGTCGCAAGGGCGGCAGCGGCAAAAAAATTAAGCCCCCAGGTATTGCTGGCAATGGCGAAGATATAGGCTCCCATCCCGAAATATATAGCGTGCCCCATATCATAAACCCCTGCTCTCCCTAAAACTATATCTTGAGAGAGAGCCACCAGGGCAAATATAAAAAAAGTCGCGCCTATGGTAAGCCATGTAGCCCCTACTATGTTGGGGAATAGCACGGCAAAAAGTATGGAGGCTAGAACAAAGATATTCAGCCACTTTTTTGAAATGAATTTTTTAATCATACCTTATGAACCGTTATCTCCCCAAAGATCCCGTTGGGTCTGAATATGAGAAGAATTATTAAAAGACCGTAGGCAAAAGAATCCGCCCAGACTGTGGAGAGATAGCCCGCGCTGAAAGTGTATACCAACCCCAGAAGGATGCCGCCGAACATAGCGCCCGGAATACTCCCTATCCCGCCGAGGATTGCGGCAATAAAAGCCTTAATCCCATACTCAAAGCCCATGTTAAAAGGAACCGTGTTATAGTTTGCCCCGATGAGGATACCGCCCAATGCGCCGATAGCGCCGCCTATCACAAAAACAAGGGTGATGGTGCGGTTGATATTCACCCCCATAAGCTGTGCTGTGGTGTAATCAATGGAGAGCGCTTTTATGGCGATCCCGCTGCGGGTTTTATGGATAAAAAATATGAGAAAAGTCATAACAATTATATTGAGCAGAAGGGTAAATATGCTTAAAGAAGTTATAGTAAACTCGCTTGCAAGCTGCACTTCCGCTCCCGCCTCCGCCGCCCATTGAAATTTGTATAGCTTTTGCGGGATAAGTTCTGAGGGGAAAACCCTGGGATTAGCCCCCCAGATGAGCATTATGGCGTTCTGTATAACCATCCCCGCCCCCAGCGCCGATACAATGAGCGAAAGCCGGGGGGCAGATCTTAAAGGTCTATAGGCAAAACGTTCCAGAACGGCAGCCACAATACATATGGATGCCATTACCAACAGTATTATAACCACCGTTCCCACAGAACCGAGTATCCCCATAATGGGGATAAAGGTTATGGAGAGGAAAGCAGCAAGGGTAACAACGTCTCCGTGGGCGAAGTTTATAAGCTTGAGCACCCCATACACCATGGTGTAGCCAAGGGCAATAAAGCCCAGTAAACTTCCGTAAGTCAGCCCGTTTATCAACTGCTGAAGGAAGATCATTCAGGCTTCCATACTTCGTATTCGCCCTTGCTGTTTATAATATTTACCTGATAGATAGAACCTGCGCGCTCCCCGTTGGACTGAATGGTGATGGGGCCTGTGAACCCGTTGAAGTCTTTAATGCTGCCGCGGATATACTTTGCCGCAGTCACCGTGTCGTTGGTTTTGGTCTGACGCATAGCCTCAAACACAACCCTGAGCCCGTCCGCATTTACCACAACCCAGATGGAAGGGATCTTTTCCTTATATTTATTTAAGTAGTCCTGAGCAAACTGTTTGGCTTCGGGATAGTCAAGTTGATCCGGTGTGGGAAGCCCTATCAGGTAGCTTCCGGCGGCGGCTTTAACCCCTGCTATCTTAACAAAGTCCGCATTGTCGGTGGCATTGCCGCCGTAGTAGTCCGCCGTTAAACCAAGTTGAACCGCTTGGGCGCGCAGAAGCGCACTTTCAGTATAATAGCCGGAGAAGTACACGACATCTGGGTTTCTCTCTTTAATCTTTGTGAGCACTGCCTTATAGTCTTGAGCCCCGGCATTGATCTTTTCCCAGGAAACAACAATATCTTTGCCGCCCAACTTTTGCAGGTGCTCCCGAACAGCCTTTGCAAGCCCGTCTGAGAATGTGCCGTAGTCGCTGATTATCGCAACCCTCTTGTAATTACGGACTGCAATAAAATAATTCGCCGTAAATTCGCCTTCAATATCGTCATTGAAAGATGCGCGGAAGTAGGTGGGATAATTTTTCTTTGTAAGGCTGGCAGCGGTGGCGTCACTTGTTTGGATAACGTTAAATCTTGAGTAATACGCTTGGGATGCTTCTGTCGCAGAAGATGTATAGGAACCTATAACAACTTTTGCCCCTTGATCCACAAGATTTTTGGCACAGATAGCGGCTTTGCCGGTGGTGCCCTCGTCGTCACAGACTATCACCTTAATGGTATCGCCGTTGATCCCTCCTGCCGCATTCGCCTGTTCAGCAAGGAGTTCAACAGCTCTCTGCATGCCCTGACCTTCACTCGCCATACTCCCTGTGATAGGTGCCTGAACGCCGACAATAAGGTCTTTCGCAAATGAGAGTGAGGTAAAAACCAACACAACCGCAACGGACAAAAACAACTTCTTCATGGAAATCCTCCTTTCTTACTTTCTATTTCCAAGGTTACCATACCTATGGTAACTTGTGCTAACCGTCTGTTCAAGCAGATAATTTAAGAGCTCAAACCTCCCTTCCAGCAACACCTTTTTAGAGGCAAAATAGCCTCCCTTTGAATATATCGCCTTATACGCTTCATCTTTAACGGAAGAGAGGGATAGGTATCTGAAACGAACACCCAAGTCATCAAATCTGCGGTAAAAAGCATTTTCACTCTCATGCACAACGTTTATGCCGTTTATGCTAAGCACAGAATCTTCCTCAGTGGAAACGGTCAGCTTTATTCCAAGTGAGCGGACAGCAAGGATTATCATCGCCAAATCCTTGAACGGCTCCTTATTATAATATCTGACCACAACCTCTTTAACGGGCAAGTAACGGAATTCGTTATCCTCGCCCCTAACCTTCATGGGATCTGCCGGTTTTGAGAAATACCTCTGGGTGCTTAGGATATACCCTGCGGATATGCTTCTCAGCTCTTTTTCCGACAACCCTAAAGCCGCCGCAAGGTCTGCGGAGAACTCATCATATATATCCCCCCTTTCAGGGCTTCCGTTTTCCTCAATCTCGGTGAACTGCGCAACATAGTTATATGTTCCCGCTTTGCGCCCCAACCCGACGCAGGATTTACGCATACCCCCGAAAGGCTGTCTTAAAACTATGGCTCCGGTGGTAACACGGTTTATATAGAGATTGCCTGCTTTAAGATTATCACGAAAATATTCCCACTCCCTTTCATCAAGGCTTTCAAGCCCTGCGGTAAGCCCGTAACCGGTTTCATTTACTATATCCGCCGCTTCTTTTAAGTCGCGGGCTTTCATGACCGAGAGCACCGGACCAAAGAGTTCTGTCATATGGAAAAACGAACCCCTTTCCACGTCCCATTTGATGGCGGGGCGCAGCATATACGGGTTGTCGCCCTGAAAGACCGGAGGGACAAGCCACCCGTCTTTCTCTTCCACAGCGGTTTTCAACGCTCCTCCGGGGAGATCGCTTAATACGGAGAGCTTATTGCCCAACTCCCACGGGGAGCCCACTTTTATGCTCTCTGCCGCATCCTTTAAGTTTTCCTTAAAAGCCGGATCATTATAAAGCCCTTCCTCCACCACCAAAAGGCTTGTGGCGGAGCACTTCTGCCCGGAGTTGGAAAAAGCGGAGTGGAGGATATTTTTTATCGCTTGATCCTTATCAGAAAGATTGGTGACTATGGTACCGTCTTTGCCGCCGGTTTCAGCAGATATCAGAAGATCCGGGCGGGCTGACAATATCCTGTATGCGGTGGTTTCACTCCCCGTAAATACGGAGAATGAAACACGCGGATCTCTTATGATATATTCTTCAACGGCGCTTCCCCGCGCTGCTATGAATTGCAGAACCGATTTCGGCACCCCCGCTTCCCAAAAGATTTCACAGAGTTCCCGCCCCGTAAGGGCGGAAAGAGATGAAGGTTTGAAGATAACGGAGTTGCCGCTTATAAGGGCGGTCATAATCCCGCCGGTCGGTATCGCCACAGGGAAGTTCCAAGGCGATATTACAACCCCTATC
>JAITJJ010000137.1 GCA_031278965.1 Deferribacteraceae bacterium | reverse complement strand
ATCTTATGACTTACTCATGGAAGCCCAACAGAACTGCGGATGCACCTCTTCACGCACAGGTGGCGGCTTATTACCGCTCCCTGATAAATAACGGCGCCCTTACCGCCGGCGAAAAAATCCCAAGTCAGCGGCGGTTGGCTAAACTTTTCGGGATATCAAGAACATCAATAATAACAGCGTTTGAACAATTGATAAATGAAGGCTTAATAATGTCCCGTCCAAGATCGAGTTTTGTAGTGTCTCCGTCAAAGCATGCCGAAGGTTCTTCGCCGTATTGGTCTGATTATATCAGAAGGGCAAAATACAGGCCGGGAAGAGAAGATTATAAGCACTGGTTCAGTTTGGGCAGTCTTGCCGAGTTTGCAATCGGGGGTGATTTTGAGTTAAATCAGATCTTTACAGAACTTTACAGAAACCTTAGATTCCCTGAAAAAAATACGGAGGATTTCGGCAAATACGGTTACGAACCGCTGAGAGAGGCGATTGCTTTCCATTTGCAAAGAGCGGGAATTTCCACTCTCCCTTCCAATATTCTTATATGTCCCAGCGTAACGGCAGCCTCAAACCTAATATATTCGGCTTTTGCCGGCGGAGGATCGAATTTCTTGTATGAAAGGCCGAACCTTATCAATACAGTTTCAGATATTCACTCTATAGGCATGAATATGATCGATATCCCGCTGGACGAATTCGGTTTGTCGGCGAAAGAACTCGCCAAAGCTGCCGCCAAAACCAAGTATTCGTTTTTGCACATAGACCCATGCGATCAGTGCCCTACGGGGATTACTATGACAAAAAGGCGGCGGCTTGAGATAATGAATATAGTCCGAACCTATAAGATGCCGGTTGTGGAGATAGACCACCTCAGAGACGCTTGGATAGAAAAACCGTTTCCGCCGCCGCTGAAATCTATGGAAGGTGGGCAGAATGTCATATATCTGGGTTCTTTCGTGCGGACTTTTCCCATAGACATCCGCATCGGTTGGATAGTTGCGGAGCGCAAAGTCATAGAGCATCTGGGAAATGTTGCCATTCAGATGAATATGCGCCCAAGTATGGTGCTGCAAATATCCGCGTCAGAGCTTTTCAGAACTGATCTATTTGAAAACTCATTGAAAAGTATGCGGCTTTTTATGCAGAAAAGGAGAACGCTTGCCTTGAGCTTTTGCAAAGAATATCTGCAAGATATAGCGGAGTGGGAGGAAAACAACTGCTATTTCCACTTCTGGCTTAATTTCCCCGGGCACAACACCAAAAAGATATTCTCCAAAGGAGATTTTATCAGTTGTTATCCCGGGTATTTCTTTGATAAGATCGATACGAGCCATATCCTTTTCTGCCCGTCTTTCATTCGGGAAGCGGAAGTAGGCGAAACTATAGTCAAACTTGCTTCCAAATGCCGCAAAGGGGAATTCTAAGAAACCGGGGGAATGCTTTCGCCGCTGCCTTAAAAAGACGATGCCCGTATATAAGCGGCAACCTCAGCTTAATTTTTGGATGATCGTAAATCCCCTA
Source organism: Deferribacteraceae bacterium (assembly GCA_031278965.1). Lineage (GTDB taxonomy): Bacteria > Chrysiogenota > Deferribacteres > Deferribacterales > JAISNW01 > JAISNW01. The sequence goes on along the minus strand of JAITJJ010000137.1, from coordinate 2,850 downwards.
ACCATATTTTATCTTGCATTTAATTTGTAAAGGTAATAAAAATGGCGGCTTTTGTTTTTAGGAAGATTTTATGTCGGAAAGGATAATCCCCGCTCACTCCGACTTTATGTTTAAGAAACTCTTTTCGGATGAAAAAGATCATACAAATTTAAGAAAGCTATTGCGGGCATTTTTAAGCGATATACCGGAGAGCGAATTTGCAGCTATCGTTTTGAAATATGCGGCTTTGCTCCCCAATGTATTAGAGGTAAAATGTGCATCCTCGCCTTCTCCTAAATACCAAGAGCGGGATAGCAATAAATATTGAGATACAGGTAATAGGGGATCAAGCATTTATAAAGCGGATAGAATCTCCTTCCCGCTCTTTGACGGTATCTTTGATTCCGTGGATCAAGCATTTATAAAGCGGATAGAATATTGCAATGCCAAACTTGCGGCAGATCAGTTAAGAGCAGGTGATTCATATACAAAGCTCAGGCGTTCAGTTTCAATTTTTATCCTGAATTTTAAGCTGATGGATGATGACAAATTTTTTCATCGCTATCGCTTTTATGACAGGGAGAGCGGGAAGGAATTGGCAGATTTGACGGAGGTAGTTATAATAGAACCATCGAAGATACGGGAAATAACCGATGATTCTGTTAAAAGTTCTTGGGCAAAACTTTTTAATGCGGAAACAGAGGAGGATCTAAAGATGTTGGAAGCAAACCCTGAATTGGCGGAAGCAGTGGCAACGATACGGCGTTTTTCCAAAGATAAGGAAGCATGGCTGGAATATGAGGCGGAAGAGAAAGCCCGCAAGGGCTATATAGCGCAGATGGAAAGCGCCCGAAATGAAGGCGAGGCTGCTGGCATAGCCAGAGGCAGGACTGAAGAAAGGGTTGGCATTGCTTTGGGAATGTTGCAGAAAGGTTTGGACATCTCTATAATTTCGGAGATTGCAAAACTTAGCATACCGGAGATAGAGGCGCTAAAGCAACGGTAAAACAATATAAAGAAAAAAAGAGGGGAGAGGGGAAAACACTCTCTCCCCTACTGGATGAGGACAGAACCTGTGCATCCCCTAAAACTATTATCTCACCTTAACGGCAAGCCCCACGACAAAACCCAACGCTAAAATAGGTATCAGCACATAACCGGCTTTCACCCAACCGGCGGCTTCCACAAGTCCTCCCAAAAGGGCTGGTCCGACAAACATCCCTATATTTTGGCCAAAAGCAACAACGGACATCCCTATGCCTGCGGAAGAGGGGTTGCCCATTATTTCGGGGGCCGCGGCAAAAACGCTGGTGGGAACCAGACCAAAAGTTATTCCTACTGCTATAAGTATTAAAATCAACACTCCGCCGGAAGTTGAGAATATGAATACCATAGCGGCGGCAGCGATCAACATTCCCGTGAGGAAGATTTTCTTGCAGGAACCAAACTGATTTATCAAAATGCCGGTTATCGGCCCCATAATCAGCGCCGTAATCATAAGTATGCTTGCAAAACTTGAGGCTTTGGCAGAAGAAAACCCTTGGGCGGTTTCAAGAAATATCGGCATAAATGTATTTATAGAGAGAACCATCACGTTAAAAAAGAGAAATAACGTCCCCAATAGCCAAATACTTCGGTTGGCGTAAGGATTTCCATGAGCAGCGGCGCTTTCGGCTTTAATTGCGGGCACCTCCCCATCTTTCGGAAGCCGGAAGAATAATAGGGTAAGGACGAATGTTACCGCCGTGTAACCTATAACAAAAAACCATACGGATTTCCAATTTCCTATCAGCGGAGCGATATTAAACATTAAGATACTTCCCATTGGCACCCATGAAGCCCAAATCCCCATAGGAAGCCCCCGCTTTTCCGGCGGAAACCATGTCGCTATGGCGGCAGGCGCCATAACAGTAAGGAGACAGAGCCCCACCCCTTCAATGGAGCGGCTGAAAAGCATTAAGGACGCATTTTGCGAAAAGGTGCCGATTGCGGAACCTATAAGAAGGGCTAAGAGCGCAGTAAGCCCTGTAACTTTCAACCCAAGGCGTTTTAGAATAAGACCGGTGGGAAGAGCAAAAATGACCCCTACCAACGCAAAAATGCTCATAAGCCATCCGGATGCCGCCAAACTTATGTTGAGAGATTCCATTAACTGCCCCATCATGGGCGGCACCTTAAACTGGCTGAGGGGCGCCGCGACGCTTGCCAAAAAGACAACTGCTACGATAACTTTTGAATATCCAGATCTGTAATTTGACATGTTACTGCTCCTGCAAATAAACGTTGGATAAATGTTAGCATATACTCACATTTGGTATATAACCAGATCTATAAAAAAAGTAGATACCAGTTTGTAATGAATAAAAAAGTTTTTTTAAACAGAAAAGTCAGAGACATCTTTTAAAAATCCGAAAACTGAATGCCGCACGGGGATATTGATAGACAGTTCGGCTTTACCCAATGATATACATTTTCCGCTAACGGTAGCACACGCTGAAACGGGAGAAACCAACAGAGGAACACGGCTTATTCTGGTGGCAGACAGGATAAACGGGATGCCGCTTTTCTTTCGTTATAATGCGGGTAGCATAGTAGATGTCAGCACATTGAAAGCCGCTATAAAGGAGCTCTCTCTTAACGGTATCAAGACAGAACACGTTATAGTACTTAAATTCCTGAAAACGTAACGATGAGAATGCTAAAAGGGTGATTTTATACGGGTTTTTAGGTTTTTATTCTCGTTATAATTTCATAATTGCAACAAGACATTTAATTCTCTAAAGGTATTACTATCACAGCAGTTCAAGATATTCTCGTTATAAATTGGCGGGAATTTAGGCTGTAATATCTGGAATTAAACTCTTTTTATCC
>JAITJJ010000131.1 GCA_031278965.1 Deferribacteraceae bacterium | reverse complement strand
GCGGGAGTCCTTGTAAACTCCGATTCCTTTGACGGCTATAAAAATGATGAGGCACAGCACCTTATAATAGATATGCTTGAATCTATGGGGGCGGGGAAAAAAGCGGTAACTTACCGCCTCAGAGATTGGGGGGTATCAAGGCAGAGATATTGGGGAACGCCTATTCCGTTTGTCTATTGCGAGCATTGCGGGACTGTTCCCGTAAAATATGAGGATCTGCCGGTGGTGCTCCCGGAAAATGCGGTTTTTACCGGCAGCGGCAACCCTCTTGAAATGGATGAATTTGTGAAAACCGCCTGCCCAAAATGCGGAGGGGCAGCCCGCCGCGAAACAGATACTATGGATACCTTTGTTGAATCCTCTTGGTATTATATTCGCTACTGCTCCCCAAATTATAACTCAGGCATATTTGACAAAGAAGAGGCGGCATACTGGGGGCCGGTGGATCAATATGTCGGGGGGATCGAGCACGCCGTTATGCACCTGTTATATTCCCGCTTTTTCACAAAGGTTCTCAGGGATTTCGGCTACCTCTCCTACAATGAGCCGTTTGCAAACCTTCTCACGCAAGGGATGGTCTGCAAGGAAACCCTCCGCTGCCCAAAACATAACTGGCTTTATCCCAAAGAAGTTAAAGACGGGAAGTGCAAAATCTGCGGAAGCAACGTAACGGTAGGACGGGTTGAAAAGATGAGCAAATCAAAGCACAACGTGGTGGATCCAGATGAACTGCTTGACACCTACGGTGCGGATACTTTAAGGTTATTCTCCCTCTTCGCTGCGCCGCCGGAAAAAGAGATAGAGTGGTCTGACAGCGGTGTGGAAGGGTGTTTTAGATTTGCCAACCGGGTTTTCCGGCTTGTGGAATCTCATCTTGATCTTTTAAAGTCAGATATTCCGATCCCTTCAACCCCCGGAGACGGAAAGAGCCCTGATATATTCCGTCACACACATGCGGCAATTATGAAAGTATCGTCAGATATAGAACGCTTTCAGCTTAACACGGCGGTGGCGGCAATTATGGAATTCGTAAACTCGCTGTATGTCTTTCAGAATGAGCTTGAAACGGATGACGATAAGGGCGCTTTTAAACTTGCCATCTTATCGCTTGTAAAACTCCTCGCCCCATTTACCCCCCACCTTGCGGAAGAACTTTGGCAGAGCGCGGGTCAGGATGGTTTTGTTTCAAGGGTTCAATGGCCCATCTATGTGGAGAGTTACACCATTCTTGATACAATATCCGTAGCCGTGCAGGTAAACGGGAAGGTGCGGGCGGAACTCTCTTTAGGCAGGGGGGTATCCCAAGAGGAAGTTGTTAAAGCCGCCCTGCAGAACAGCAGGGTAGCGGCACATATTGAGGGAAAGACCATAATAAAAGAGATTTATGTGCCGCAAAAACTGCTGAGCATAGTTGTAAAATGACGCGCTTTTTTTTAGCTCTCTTTTTGTTCATCTCCGCCTGCGGTTACCATATCGTGGGGCTTGAGGGGGATAAAACTTTCTTCTTAAAAGAGATAAATAATAAGAGCCGTGATTTAAGCATAACTATGGATATGCAGAGAAACGTTACAGATTTCTTTTCAGGCTATGGAATATTGGCGCGCGACAGCGCTTCGGCGGATTATATTTTAACGGTAAACCTTGAACAGCTTGAAGTTACGACCTCCGGGCGCTCCGCCACCCGTGAGGCGACCACATCTCTGCTCACCTTGGCTTACTCCTTTACCGCTGAAGATAAAAACCAGCGAATCCTTTATAGCGGGAGCTTTGCCCGGAACCGCACCTTCGGCTCCGGCGAAAGCGCCACAAGCTATCGCGAGCAGTTTGACGCCGCATTTGTCTCCCTTACGGAAGATATCCTTTCTGAGTTTAAGTATGAAATTGATTCCCTCCGCTGAAATTGCAGGCAGCCGTTTTATCGCCGCCGGTTCCCACTATTTCGTAAACTCCGCTGTTTCAAGCATTACCCAAGCCCAAAAGGAGAAGGGGAGTTTTGAACTGCATACATATTATGACAGCGACACTCCCCAATCAACCGTCTTAAATGAACTATTAACCGAGCCTTTCTTTGATGATTTCAAGGTGGTTATATTTCATCTGACAGAGCAGAAAGGGAAGAAAAGCGAGATTAATTTTAAGGTGTTTATGGTTGATTTTAGGGGAGTTTTCATCATCACTTCGGAAGATGCGGAAAAAGCTGAAAAGATAGGGAAAATTTTATCCAATTATAAATTGATAACCGAAAAGAAGCAGTCTCCCAGAGAGAAAAACAGTGCAGTTCAAGCGCTATTTGCGGAGCATAAACTTCATATCTCCCTTAATACGGCGGAAAGAATCAGCAAGGCTATGGCAGGCGATATGGCTCTCATTGCGTTTGAAGCCGAAAAACTGTCGCTATACTACCATAACCGCACCCCAAAAAACGATGAAGAACTTTTGGGGCATATATCCGTAAACTTACATGAAGATAGGTGGGGGTTTGCGGACGCTTTTTTATCAAAGAATATGGAGGAGGCTCTGAAAGTTCTGTCGCGGCTTCAGGAACGGGAAGAAGTCGCGACGATCCTCTTTTATACGCTCCCCCACTATTACGCGGCGATATACTTCAGGCTGAAGTATCCCAAGTTTGATCTGTATAAATTGCCTCTCCTTAAAACAAAGAGCTTTATAGTCAGCAAAAGCGCTGGTTTTACGCGTTTTTGGACAGAGGAGAGCATAGCAGAGGCGATCTCCTGCCATAGAGAGCTTGAAGTGCGGATCAAAACAAGCAATCTAAGCTATTTTGACGCTCTCATACTCCTTCTGAAGCCGTAACTGGTCTCCGCACCTTTTCAATCTTGTTCCGCAAAAGATTTGACAATGGCCGCCTTTTATATTAAAATCATACTGTTATCTTTTAAAGAGTGCTTTGGTTTACCGGAGGTAAAAGAGCAATGAGAAGAGGTTTTACACTAGTAGAGTTATCGGTTGTTATGGTAGTTATAGGTTTAATCATAGGGATGGCTCTTAAAGGGAAGTCCCTGCTCGAATCCGCCACAATCCGCAATGAGGTCAATAAACTTTCGCTTATGCAATCGGCGGTGGCAACCCTGCTCACAACCTCCAGCAGAGACGGTTCCCTCAACGAACTTCCTAAAAAAGACAACGGGTCTTATGATTATATTGAGAATAGCTTCCTTATAAATAAAGGGCTTTTATCCGCCAAAGATGTATCCTATAACGGGCAGGCACATGAAATCCGTTTTTGCCGATATCCCAATACCACTGATTCCCAAGGCTTCTATATTGATGATACCGCTAAGAGCGACAATATGCTCTGCGCCATTACAGCAGATACTTGGGCGTATAAATTCCACTGTGTGGCGGAAGTCATCTTTGATGATCAAAAAGTGCGCACGGGCAAGGGGCGCAGCACAGATGCCGCCTCGGATACAACTGTGGGGGGGTCTGACATTAATCCCTATAATTGCAATAAATCAGCCAAAGAAACCGGCAGCTATTCATACCTGTTGCTTACAAGCAAACTTGTAAAGTAAAAGTTTTTCTCTCACGGTTCTTTTATGCTTTTGATCACTGTTTTGTCCCTTGGCGGCTTATGTGCGGCCAGCTATATTTGCAGTCTAAAAAGTGTTATATAACAAGGGGATCTCCTCATTGTGAAGTTCTCCCATTCGGACGGTGAGTTATATTAAGACTTGTTTAATTTTCTTTTTTTTGGGAGCATTTATGAAAAAGTTCTTTTTAGCCGCTCTTCTTCTGCTGTTTGCAGCGGCATCCTTTGCCGAATCTCCCTCCAAGTTTGCTTCCGAAACCGGGCGCTATCTGGTGCCTGTGAAGAAGAGCAGTTTAAAGGCGGGACGGGAGAGTGTTTGTGTTTTGGAACAGTGCTATTATATTGTCGATAAAATAAGTGCGGAACGTTCCGTGATGAGCGGTGAGGCGAAAGAATACTATCCAGAAGTTATAAGAAGAGTGTTTGCCGCCCCGAATGACTCTTATTTCCAAGATCAGTGGGCACTTCAAAATTCCGCAATCAATTGGCTGTCCGGTTGGGAGATAATAAAAGACCTCCCTTCAACCGGAAGTATCCCGGTTGTGGCGGTGATAGACAGCGGAATAGCGGAGCATGATGATCTTTTGTTGTCCGCCCTCTGCGGAGGAGAGGCTCATGAAGCTCCTTATGTTTTCCCTGTTACAAACGGCTTTGACGAGGAAGGGCACGGCACCCATGTGGCGGGAATTATAGGGGCATTCACCGACAACTATGTCGGGGTCGCCTCCGTCAGCGGTTCAAAGGTGCGGGTTATGTCCATACGTGCCGCTACTCCTTGCTCTGATGGTACTTCGGGGTGTCTTAGTTCACCAGGCATACTGGACGCCATAGATCAAGTGCTTAATAAAAAGATGGCGGGTGCCCCTATAGTTGCGGTCAATATGAGTTTCGGCAGTGATGAACCCAGCAAGCCGGAATTTAACGCCATTAAAGAGTTGCGAGATCATGGGATACTGGCTGTTGCGGCGGCGGGGAATGGGGACGATCACGGTGTTGGACAAAACTTGAATAATTTGAACACCTATCCTGCCAAATACGACTTGCAAAATATTATCACGGTTGCCGCTGTGGACAACGGTCTTTCCCTTGCTTCCTACTCCAACTACGGAAATATAGTGGGAATTGCAGCTCCGGGCGGCGGAGGTCACTATAGTCCCGCTATCCTAAGCCTTGGGCATACCTACAGCACCCCATACGCCAGCATGAGCGGCACATCCATGGCGGCGCCGTTCATCGCAGGGCTTTTAGGCGCGGGCGTTGCGCTCTATAATAAGGATAAGGGGAGTTTTACATACCCCGATATAACCCCCGCGCAACTGATAAACATCCTTTACAGCACAGCGTCTGCCGGTTCTTTCGGCGGCAAAATTGAAAACAACAGATTGGTTGATGTTAATGCTTTCTTTCAAAAGATGGAAGTTTGCCGTGATGATGCCATAAACAGCGGTTCTGCCTGTCCGCAAGCGGCAGATACTTACCCGTCAAAGACTAACGGATTTATCCCGTCCGGCTCTGACAAAACCCTTACTCCCCCTGTTACAATTACCTATGATCCCGCGAATGATCCGTGCGCGGCAGGGGTAAGCCTGCAGAGAAACGAACCCGGGCACGATTTCGGCGGATGCTCCCTTGCGGCGGGGGATAAGGGCGGGGTTGCCGCTCTCCTCCTATTTTTGGCTATTCCGCTATATATTGCTGTTCGCCGCAGATTAGGGGCAGGATTATGACAAGAATGCTTTTAACTGCTCTCATACTCTTTCTTGCAACTTCCAACGCTTTTTCTTCCGAAACCGGGCGCTATCTGGTGCCTGTGCAGAAGAGCGAGTTGCAGACAGGGAGGGAGAGCGTCTGCGTTTTGGAACAGTGCTACTATATTGTTGATAAAATCAGTGCGGAACGCTCCGTAATGAGCGGAGAGGCGGGAGAGTATTATCCGGAAGTGATAAGAAAGCTGCACGCTCCAAACGATTTCCGTTATTCAGAACAGTGGTCGCTCCGAGATTCCGCAATTAACTGGACATCCGGTTGGGAGAGAATAAAAGATCTCCCCGCCGGCAGCGATTCTATCGGCAAAATTCCGGTGGTGGCGGTAATAGACACCGGGCTGGCGGAACATGAAGATCTTCCCTCATCGGTTCTCTATTGGATAGGGGATGCCAACGGTACATCTCCCTCAAACGGCGGTATTGATGATCATGAACATGGGCACGGTACCCATGTGGCGGGGATCATCGGGGCGCTCACAAACAACTATAAAGGGGTCGCCTCATCTGGCGGGGGAAAGGTGCGGATTATGTCGATCCGTGTTTCGTCGCCATGTAAAGAAGAGGGAAAAACAGGTTGCATGGGCAGCGCGGCTATCTTGGACGCTATCGGCAAAGTTCTGGAAGAGAAAGGGAAGGGCGCTGACATAGTGGCGGTCAATATGAGCTATGGGGGAGATTCGTATTACACGCCGGAATTCGATGCCATGAAACAGTTGTCGGATCATGGCATAATCGCGGTTGTTTCAGCTGGAAATGACAGGCAGAACTTGGATATTTCAGGAGTTGAAGCATACCCCGCCGAATATGATCTTCCCAATATCGTTACGGTTGCCGCAGTAGGCAGCAATCTTAATAACCTGGCAAACTATTCAAACTACGGAAGCGCTGTAGATATTGCCGCCCCGGGAACCGATATCTTAAGCCTTGATAACAAAAGTTATAACAAGTATGCTTATATGAGCGGCACCTCTATGGCGGCGCCGTTCATTGCAGGGCTTTTAGGTGCGGGCGCAGCGCTCTATAATAAGGATAAAGGGAGTTTTATATACCCCGATATTACCTGCGACCAGCTTGTCAATATTTTGTATAATACCGCCTATACCGCAAATTACCCTATTAATAATGGTCGTTTAGTTAATGCCGGCACATTTTTCCGGATAATAGAGGAGTGCCGTGACGAGGCTAAAAACACCGGAACGGTATGCGCTTTTGAGCTGCTTCCTCCCGCTCCGCCTCCCGCTCCGCCGCCTCCCTCATCCGCAAATGATAATTGGGATGATGATTCCGGCGGCTGCTCCCTTGCAACGGGGGATAAAGGCGGTCTCCCGGCCCTCCTGCTCTTTTTGGCAATCCCGTTATATCTAATTATTCGCCGGAGGGAGGGTGTAAAATAAACCGGCGGTTTATGTTTATGCGCCCTCCCGCTTTGCCTTAAATCCCTGTGCAGTCATATTGCACGGATAATTAAAAATACAATCTACAAAGAATATAATATAATTCACTTAAATTTCTTATTGATTTTAATAAAAATACCCCTCATAATTAAATGATAAAGTTGACAGTATATATAGTAACTTCTGTAGCTCTTGCAGAAAGAAGATAAGTTATTGCTGTTATATAAGTGAAAATTGTAAGGAGTTGTTATGAAACAGTCATTAGCGTTTAGAATTAATGCCACAGTCAGTGCCCTCTTTCTATTTGGGTTGATTTTGTCAGCTACGGCAATAGCGGTTTTTAATATTACTACGGAAACCGTTGATGAGCTTTCCATTATTATAATTCCGGTTTCAAATATTACCTCCGAAGCCACCGATAATTTTAAAGATATGCGCTATGACATGCGGATGTATCTGCTCAGAAACGATATAGCGCGTTTTACCGGCGCAAAAAATAAGTTTGGTGTTTTAATGGAACAAATAGGGAAAATTGATGCCACATTATCTCAGAAGGCGGATCCGATTTACGATAAATACAAGGATGAAAACGCAAAAGTAAAGGAATTGGCGTCCATTTACGGGAAAACCATTGACCAAAGCAAAATTGCTATAGATGGTCTTGCTGTTTCGTTCAAGACTGTTGAAGATAGCTCCAACGCATTCGTAGATGCAATGATAGGCTTTCAGGAACTTCTGCTGAATATACTATATGAAACTGAGAATAAAGCTTCACCTTCGTATATGGCTTTGATTGACCGTATGAGAGAGCTTACCCGTGAAAATATGCAAATGGCCATTGAGTCCGACCGCTTGACGGGGTTTGCAAGAACCACTAAGCAAAGCCTCCTTATAAGCTATCTGGACGGGTGGGAAAATAGGGTTAAAACTATCAGTGACAATCTTCAGACCATAAATGCCACCCTTACCCGCCAAGACACAAGGCAGTATGTTGATAATCTGCAAAAGCTGTCCAACAACTACCTTGTTAGTGTTAGGAGCCTTGTTGATCTCATAAACACCACTACTGCCCTTGACGCTACTTTTCTGGATACCGGCGATAAGCTCTCCGCCGCCATAAAGTCTCTCTCGGAAGATACCAACGCAAGGGCGCAGGAAGACTCAAAGAAGTTGCTGTCCGTAATAAGCAAAGCTACCACATGGATTGGGGTGATCGTGGCACTCTTTGCTATTTTGGGAGTGTTTGTTCTTATATTTATAAACAAACAGATTATCAGGAAACTCGTTAGGTTTGTTGCTCTGGTGCAAGGGTTTACCAGCGGAGACGGGGACCTTACAAAGCGGATACCCGTTACCACTAAAGATGAGATAGGGGAACTTGCCGGCAGTTTTAACATTTTTCTTGAAAATGTTCACTCTATTATAACAGAAGTTAAACTTGCGGCGGATGATGTGGCAAGCGGAAACAACGAGCTTGCCGCCACAATGGAGGAACTTTCCACAACATTCAGTATGCAGAGCGAACAGATATCCTCTGTTGCAGAGAATATGAACACCATGAGCACCTCTGCCACCGGTATGGTTCAGAGCCTCAGCGGGAATATGGATAAGATGAAGGAAGCCAACGGTTCTATGGAAGAAGGGAATAATCAGCTTAAAGAACTTGTGGTTCAGATGAACGATATAAAAGACCGCACCAACCAACTCTCTGTGACCATTAACTCCCTAAGCGAATCTTCCGGCAAGATCGGCGAGATATTGGGGGTTATCAACGATATTGCCGATCAGACAAACCTTCTGGCGCTTAACGCGGCGATAGAGGCTGCAAGGGCGGGGGACGCAGGGCGTGGTTTTGCTGTAGTGGCGGATGAAGTAAGAAAACTTGCCGAGCGGACGCAAAAATCCACCTCTGAAATAGCCCAGATTATAACCAGCCTCCAAAACGAATCCAATGTTGCATCCAAAGAGATGACCAGCGCCAATGAGAGCGTAGGAAAAGGGCTTGACAGCATCAAATCCACCGACGCCAAGTTTGAGGAAGTGGTGGATTCTGTGAACGATATAAGCAATACCACCAACGAGGTAAATAACGGGATAAATGACCAGTTTACCATGATACAATCCATAAACGACAACACGCAGGGGCTTGCAAGCGGTATTGAGGAAAGCGTTCAGGTGGTCTCTGAGGTAACTATCACAGTCAACCACCTCCAACAACGAGCGGATACCTTAAAGCAGATCGTGGCAAAGTTTAAGGTATAAAAGTATAAAAGCGTATTGCAGAGGGGGAAAACACCCCTCTGCAATTTTCTCCTGTCTTTAAAATTTCTCTGCCGGTGTTATCGCCGGAGAGAAAATTTCTACTTAAAAGCTGCCCCCCGTTTACCATCTGCCTATATCGCGGGCAGTGCCGGGAATCCCCTTTAGAGCGGTATTATCAAATCTTTGCTATGTTCTTCTAATTCTTCCGATGACGGATTTTCTTGCCTTTCATATAGCATATGAAATAAAAACCGCAGTATTTTCAACAATAATGCCTTTTGTCCGCGGTTTGGAGTTTCCGGACCATAATACGCTTGCAACAGGCTATTGCCTTTTTACGATAAGCGAAAAGTTGAGAGCCCCTGCAATATGCCCTTATTTATAACGTATTCCTGTCCATTTTAAAAAAATGTAAGTAATTAATTAATTTTGCTTGTGTTTTTTTCAAACAGGTATATATTAAATAAATAAGTAGTTAAGTATTTTCGGAGGAAGTTATGAAAAGATTTTTTGTATTTCTGGCAATTTTTGCGTTTTCCGCGTATGTCTACGCCGCCGATCAGCCGATTAGTTTCGGTCCGTATGACAGCGGGTGGTATCCTGATAATACCTACGGCGTTTATATGACAGGTGTCCGTAAAGCCTCCCCCGCCGTTGATATGAATATGGGTCTTTTTATCTTGTCGACAGTTCAAACAGTATTTGAAGTTCCTGTACACGCCCATATTATGCTTGCCGCAGCCGATCTTAGAGTAGAAGGGGTCGGAAAAACTTCCGGAACGAGGGACATGCAGTTTGCCCTCATGCCCAGGCTCTTTCATTGGGAAGGCGGACATGTAAATATCAGAGTTGCGGTGGAAGCTCCCACAGGAAGTTATGATAAAAATTCTTATCTCAATATCGGCAGCAACAGATGGGGGTTCTCCCCCAGTCTTGCTCTGGCGCAGGATGCGGGGAGATTTCACTTTGAGCTCTGGGGCGGGTATGATTTTTATACCAACAACAAAGATTTCCTATATTACGCGACAGAAACAGACCTTGAAAAAGACGGGAATTTTTATGCGGAAATTCATGCCACCTTTAAAATTGAAGATGAAGGGGAGTCCACCGTTACTCTGTCGTTAGGCGGGATATGGGGAGGGGAAGAAAATGCGGAGATTTCTGGAGCAACCCACAGGATAAGGGATAAAATGGCGGATTATGCCTGCAAGGCAACCCTTAAAACAAATATCACGAACACATTTTTCATCTCTGTCATGTACACCTATGATCTTCATACGGAGAACGGCGAAAAAGGGTATTCCATTGCGACCAAACTTGCAAAGATCTTTTAAGTTGAATTTAAGGGGGAGGCAAACTCCCCCTTACCGCCTGAAAAGTGAACGCCTGTAACCTTTCCCGAAGATGCCTTGCGCTCCGCGCTTATCACGGTACATGGCATGGAGTTCGTTTAAGAAATTATATCGGTTTGCCTTCTGCATCTTGAGGGATAGCGAGGCTTTTTAAGAGCCTCGCTCTTATTAGTGCGGTTATTTCGGAGTAAACCTTCCCTGATAACGGAATCTGCCCCCCTGCCGATCTGGTGTGCCCCCCGCCGTATCCGATCCCCTTTACAATTCTAATGGCGATCAGTCCCACAGAACGCCTTGTGGATTTATAGCGCAAAGAAAAATAGGCAATATTATCCAGTTTCCCCATAACAAAAACACACCGAACCTCCCTCATACGGGTGAGATAATCCGCCGTTTCGGCTATAAGGTCTACGTTACGCACATCTCCAAGGTCGCAGAAAAGGAGGAAATCGATTATAACAGAATTTTCAATCGCCCTTTTTAAGTTTTTAAAGTGGTAGCGGGGGAGATCGGGGTTTTCTATCTTTTTTAACTTATTTATCGCCACATACGGGAAGAGGAAGCCTAACATACGTTGATCCGCCTGGTAAGCGTCTCTTGCCTGACCTATGACATCGGTGATAATTCCGTAATACAGGGCGGTGGCGACAATTTTGTCCGGCATAATATGCAAATTCTGCATATATTCTGTAACTATCGTGCTGCAACTCCCGTAATCCGGGCGCACATCGGCTATTATATCTTTTTTTGCCAGCTTTTTTTTCACCAGATGATGATCTATCACGGCATTGACGGAAAAAGTGTCCGGAATATATACATTCCCCGCCTGCGGTTGGGTGTCCACAAGTATAATGTAATCAAAGCGTTTGAAATTTAATGTAAACGAGGGCTGCATATCAATGCTGCACTGCCGGACAAGCTCCCGGTTCTCCAAACGCCCCACTACCCCCATATAGGCAATGACTACCTTTTTTTTCAGTTTTTTATGGATAATATGCTTCATGCCGAGCGCCGCAGACATTGCATCCGGATCGGGGTTGTTGTGGACAAGAATCAATATCCGTTTTTTGCGGGCAAGGGCATCCAGAATAGTGTCAATCACTGCTAATCCTCATCTAGCCAAACATCTTCCGGAAGCAGCTCCGGAGCTCCTACGGTTATCTCCAGAGCGTCTGCTGCAACGGAAAGAAGGCGGACATTTTCAAACTTCTGCTTTTCTACCTGTTTGGCAAGCTCCTCCGGAGCAAGGTATGTTTCCACAGAATACGCCGCTTCGTCGTCAAAAAACTCTTCAATATCGGCAGTTACCAGAACCTTCCGTTTTACGAGTGTATCTATTATGCCGTTTATCGTTCTTAGCTCCGTAACATTTTTAAATATAATAGGATACTGCAAAAGTTCCAGTTGTTTTGCCGGAAGTGGTATTAACTTTTTGCGGAGGTGTTCCATAACGGTTTCCAAAGATGTTTCTATGGCATAGGCTATGCACGAGTTAGACTCGTTATCTTCAATTCTAAGCTCTGTGCGGAGGACGGGAACTACCAGATCGATATTTTTAGAAGAGATATACGTGGTATCTATCAGGAGGCGGCAGTATTCTCCCGCCGCAAAATCCGCAAGATTAAACTTAAAGTCAAACATATATTGGGCGCCGGTTACCGTCTGCAAAGCGGCTTGAATGTCAAGGCGGCTCTTCGGATCTATAACATCTCTTTCAAAAGCCGTCTGATATGAGGTTGAGAATTGATTGCGCTCCAGAACGCCAATAATCAGCTTTTTTACCTCCCCGTCCGGCACATAGTCTGGCAGCCCCGAAAAGAGAAATACCGCCGTATTTATCTGTTTTGCTGAGTATACCGCCAGCTCCTCAGAGATGAGGTCATTGACGTTTATTTTTAGGGTTGTGTAGACATTTGAACCCGCAAGCCAGCGGGCTTCTATTGTGTAATTATCCACAAACATAAGATATTCTTCGGTGATATTGGTGTTGTTATTGGGGAGCACCGAGCGCATATATTTGTTTATCCCTCCGAGCAAGGCATTGACGCGGGAAGCCTCCATAGCGGAGCGGACATCGTCTTTTATAACACGGGCTTTCCCCGTATAAGTAATTTCGCCAGCAATTGCAGGCAGAGAGGATAAGATTAACAAAATAACAAAAAAATTTCGCATCAGCCACCAAAGAATTATATACCACAATCAAGCAAATTTTGCAAAACTTTTACAGAGGGTTATTATCGGGTGTAGGTTGTAAAAAATGATGTCCCTATACTCCGAGGGAGTTAAAATAGATTTGATAAACAACTTAACAGGAGGAGCAAGGGAGAGTATGTATAATACCGGAAGACGCAGGGAATTAACAG
>JAITJJ010000119.1 GCA_031278965.1 Deferribacteraceae bacterium | reverse complement strand
AGCGGGAGATTAAAGATATCGGGCGGGCAGTTGGACAGGCTGCCCGCCTTTGCAGTTATAGTAATAGGAATAATTACAATGAGAAGAGAAAAGAAACACGGAAGAGAAGAGAGTGAAATAAAGTGCATTTGCTCATACTCGTTTCTGCCTATCTCAAAGAACTGTAGTCGGTCTCCTCTATCTTTATCAGCGGTATCACTTGTTTCAGCAACTCGTTCCCGGCATCAGTTAGTGCAAATATTATGTTTCCGGGAACGGAAACGCCGGTGAATCTTTTCATTGGAACAACATCAAACAATTCAAAGAGAAGCGGCGGCTTGTATCTTATCTTTGCTAATTGCCGCCATTTCCACATCTCCCCATTTCGTAACATCGGCACAATATTCCCAGATTTTTCGCTTGTTGCACTTCCTGTCAATTCGTGTTCATAATGAAACATAAATTAATTCCTCTATAATAAGTATGCATACAATAAGCATACTTATTAGGAAGTTCTGCTTTGTCAACGTATTTTTTGCCATGATTCGGTTTTGCTCTGATTTTTTCTTGCGGAAAAAGATTCTATACTTTCCGCTATCTCCAAGCTCCTTTTCATGCAATCTGAAACGCTTATCCCGTATAGCGAATTGCCGCCGATATATATGCCCCTATGTTCCCGCATTGCCTCTTCCGCCAGATTTATTAACTCTCTATGACCCGCATAATATTGGGGTATGGCGTTTTCCGTGCGGAAAGAGAGAACGGTTTGCGGTGCCCCGGTTATCCCCAGCGGTTTTTTTACACTTTGAAAGATAAGCTCCGAAAGTTCCTCATCGCTCTTTAAAAAATAGTCGTTTCTCCCGTCTCCCACCCCGATGACCGAGAGCATCACTCTCCCTTCCGGCGCCCTCCCTTTAAAGAGCGTGGAACTGAAGAGGGTGCCGAGCACAGCCGCCCTTTCCACATAGTTTACAAGGTAGCCGAACCCGTCCAACGGATGGGATACCGCCGTGCGGTCAATGCCGAAACCAACCATAAAGACCGGCGCAAAGCTAATTTTTGCAAACTCCGCCGATAGCTTCGGCGCAATATTGCCGATTATAAGGGAGATCGCCTTAGCATTGCAGCAGAGCGCCACAGCGTCATAGCGTTCCGCCACTTCTACGCCGGAACCGATGCTTGTTACGGTATAACCCCCGTCTAAGTTTTTAAATACTGATTTTATGGGGGCTTGGTAACGGAAACTTACGTCTGTCACAGCATTTTCAAGGAGGTCAACAAACCCTTTCATGCCGTTTGAGGTAGATATAAGTTTATAACTATCCTTCGGACGGGCATGCCTCTCCGATTTTTTCCCTTTTATGCGGGCAAACATCCCTTTTAGCAAAGAGCCGTGCTCTTTTTCCAATTCGTATAGCCGCGGGAAAGAGGTTGACATAGAGAGTTTTTTTGCATCCCCCGCGAAAACTCCGCCGACTAGAGTTGCTATCAACTTTTCCGCCGCTTCACTTCCCAACCGCCTCTCGGCAAAATCAAAGACGGATTCATCTCCGTTAAAATCCGTTTTTGGCGGAATAAACGGTTCTTTTAAAATTCTTAACTTTCCTTGAAAAGTTAAAATTGGAGTGGCAATCGCTTCCCACACCCCTTGCGGGGCTTTCAAGAGGGCGCCGCCAATCTCCAGATAGCGGCGTTTAGTCAACGGAGAGCTTAGTTCGGTTTGGGAGAGAAGCCCGCCGCCATCCAAAATACGGCGCACATGTTCACGGCTGTTTAATATTCCGTTCGGACCTGATTCTAACATGAACCCGTCTGAAACAATAGTTTTTATACAACCGCCCGACTCCGCCTCCGCTTCAAAGACCGTAATCTCAATATTCGCTCCCCTCTTTTTTTTCTCCGATAACAGATAAGCCAGGGTAACGCCGGATATTCCCGCTCCGACAACGGCGATGTTCACAGGTTCTCTCCGTCAGGAGCAAGATCCTTAAAAAAGTGCAAAACAGATATCATACATAATCCATCCCAACAGTCATAACAATTCGTATGGTTACCGCTAAAAAGACAGTAAATATAGGGTTTTTCAATTTTATGCCTGTAATAAATATGATTATAAATAATTTCAGTCCTTTTTCATTTTTAGTTTCAGAAAATTCAAGCCGTTGATTGAAAGAAGGCTTTATTATTTATTAAATAAATGAAGCTGTAAAGGTCTTTTTTCTTTTTTGTAAAAGAATGATTCCGATATATTTATGATAATGTTCCTAATAGGCAGCTAAGAGCAAAAGACTAAACCTCGCTTCCCCTTCCGTTTGGCTACAAAAGTTTCGTCAGAAAAAACTCTCTTGTTATCTTTTTTTGCTGAAATTATAAATCAGCTGTATCTGACTTTGGGGCAATAAGAAGGTGCTTAATCTTGAAATCTGCAGATTGATTATGATAAGCGTTTCTTAAATCTGCTTGACTAAAACTGCTTTCCCTGTAGAATACGCAATCTATTATTACAGCGGGAAAAAATATAAATATATGTTTGAAAAACGATTTTTTTGCGGAATTGACGGATTTGAAACAAACTCCTTGGGGTTAGTGGCGGATGGTTTAAGAATATTGGCGTTAGAAGACGGCGCCTTAATCGCAATTTCCAATTCAGCGGATTCGTTTAATATATTTTTCTTCACTCCCAATGGGAAGTTCCGCCATAAAATGAAGTTTGAATACCGCTTTGGCCAGCTTGCAGGGGTTCACTCCTTTGCGGGGGAACTATGGCTGGAGTTCCATGAATATATTACTATGTATGAGGAGATTTATAAAGTTATCCGCCTTCACTCGGACGGAAGCTCCAGTTTGGTGTTTTCCTCCGCCAGAGAGAGTTATAGCCACTCTCTGGCATATCATGCCCTCTTTAGCGAAGGCAAAGACGTATTCTGCAGCCTAATCCGCCATAATCGCCTTCACCAATACCGTTTGGGAGACTCCTTAAGCAAGGTGGAAGAGATAAATATACAGGAAGGCGGAAAGTGGTTTCTCTCTGAAAACCATCCGTTCTGTCAACTGGGCGGAACTCTTGAGATATACGATCCGTGCTTAGAGATCATAAGCACGGTGGATTTTGACTATGATATAGATAATCTGTTTTTAGGAACATCCACAAATCCGGGCTTTCTCGCCCTGCTAGCGGCGGATCATTCACAAGGGAACACTTTTTTAATCGTGTATATAAATGATTCCGGGATCTGCTCCGTTTCATTTATTGAAAGCTCGGTTGCAGCTATGGGGGTTTCCGCCGGGAAGATATGGCTTAATCCCTGCAGTTACGATCCGGAGCAGGATGTGGGCGGAATTGCGGTTTATGACAGATATGCCCAGCCGGTTTATATCCATATCAGAGGGAAAGGGGCAAGCTCCGGCTTTGGCGCATTTCCGCCTCCCATTCATAGGAGCTATAAAATAATCCCCACAGCGGATTCTACCACCCTGATTGTGGAAGCTAATAAAGCGCTTCTCTTTGACTATGCGGGGAGAGCAATTCAGGAAATCCCCATACCCCACCCTGATTTTGTTGCGGTCTCCCCGGACGGCGCTGCTCTATCCGTTCTTCAGCTGAACTCCCCCTACCGCCCGGATACGCAAACTGTCTATAATGACGCCGTCATAGATTTTTATGCATTTAACAGCAAGTATGATGGCGACAAAGTGGTTGACATCGCCCGCTTCAGAGAGAGGGAGAGTTGAAGCGGCATAATCTATTCTTTAGGAATTTCTTCAGAGGAAAGTATGATAAATTTCCCCTTGCAGAGCATATTTTTGCTGAATTCATCCATACTTATTGAGTCCTGTTTAGCCGCAATAAAGCCCCGTGTCAACTCATCCGCTTTATCTCTTTCCACTCTGCCGGTGAAAATAACTTTAACTTCAATGGACGATCACGATCTCCGGGGTATAGTCCACAAAATAAAATTTTAGCGTTGACCTTTTCTTAAATATACCATAGAATTCTATTAGTTTTTGAACTTTTGGGGGGGACATAAAGTGTCAAAATTGTCTAAATTGTTTCGCGGTATAGGCGGGTTTATAAAGAGGAGGCCTCTCGTATCCCTGCTTATCTTTGTCTTTATATTGATTGCGGGGACAGCCGCAAGTTATGAACTTATGCACTATACCAGCAACCCGGAGTTTTGCAAAAAGTGTCACCCAAACGAAGGGGTAGGGCCCCTTGCCGAGTATTATACATGGTCAAGCAATGTTCACGCGGCAAACGGCATAGAGTGTCTGGATTGCCACAGTTCCGCCCCGGGAGCTTGGGGATATATGAAAGCAAAGATGGGTGGGCTGTATGATCTATTTGCGGAATTGCTTATGTCCAAAGAGGCAAAACTTGAAAAGCTCTCCCGTTTTGAAGGTTATCCGGAGGAAAGCGCCACCTTGGTAAACCAAAACGTTTGTTTGCACTGCCATTCGGATCAAGTAAACTTAAATAACCGGAAAAACCACTTTATGAGCTTTGCGGGCGTCACCATGCGGCAGATAGACAAGGTGGAGAACCCGGAGTTCAGAAAGATATTCGGGCTTAGGGATATACTCCGTGAGCCCACCTCCTATGGTTCTGATCCGAACCATAGCCTTCACGTTACCGATAACGGCGTTTTGTGCGCTGACTGCCACGTAAAAGTAAGCCACTCCGGAAGCTATTACAGCACAATAGATATGCAAACCTGTTTTGACTGTCATGAAGTTAAACGCGGTGAAGGGAAGCACCCAGCTGAAAATGATGACTGCTTTAAGTGCCACGCCACGCAGGTTTCCATTCAGGCAGGGGTTGCAGCGGAAAGTTTTGGGGTTCAGGGCGTTGAATGGGAGATGTCCGATCTCAGCTGCCTTGACTGCCATACGGATGCTTTTGACAGACCTTCCCGCGAATCCTGCGAAAATTGCCACGATGAAGGATATGCGGATATAAAAGATATGTTCCAAGAGACTTTCGACGAACAGCTAGCCCAAGCTGACGCATTCTGGAGCGGACAGGTTAAAAACCGCCGGACGTTCCCCCGCGCTAAACAAGAGCTCTTTAACTCCTATGAAGATCTCCTGAATATATTAAAGAAGGACGGGAGCCGCGGTATCCACAACTCCGGCTATGCGGATAAAATATTTGAGCATCTGAATATGCTGGAAGAAGAATTTAATGCGGGACATGTGGTTCAGGAAAATACGGTTGAAGCGGATAATTAAAGGGTTGCAGCTGCCAAAGCGCTTCAGCTCCGAATAGCTTCCTTCCGGAACCGCAGTATTTTGGTGATTGCGATATGGATGCTGATCTGGTAATAAACTTAATGCTCGGTGCCCTAAAAATAGCCCTTTTGGTGGCGGCTCCGATGCTTCTCTTCGGGCTTGTTGTGGGGCTTGCGGTCTCTGTATTTCAAGCAGTTACCCAGATTCAAGAGATGACGCTGGCTTTCATCCCTAAAATTTTAGCTATTATGATAAGCCTTGCGGTATTCTTCCCCTGGATGTTGCAGATAATTGTAGCTTATACCAGAGAGCTTATAATAAATATGAACCTCTATATCGGAAAGATATAGGGTTCACCCCTTTTCAGAACAGTCTGGAAATTTATGAATATAATACCATGTTTTTCCTTGACAAGTATAGCAAACTACAATAAACTCTCAATTCTTTAAGGAGATTGGCGCGGGGTGGAGCAGTGGTAGCTCGTCGGGCTCATAACCCGAAGGTCGTTGGTTCAAATCCAGCCCCCGCAATTA
>JAITJJ010000108.1 GCA_031278965.1 Deferribacteraceae bacterium | reverse complement strand
GCCCGCGTAGTGTAATAAACATAGAGTGTCCCGTTAACTCCCTTCTTGAAAGAGATCTTTTTCTCCGGCATTGAAACTAAATTTGTCTGTAATGTCATAGCTACCTCATATACTATAATGTATAGTATACCGCACAGCTTTATCAACAAATAAAACACCACAATTGCCTGAATTTAATGAAATACGCTGAAAAATAAAATGCGTATACTATAAAATACCGCAAAATTTGGGTTTTAACTAAATAACCCTGCGTCCACCACTATATTCGTTCTTGCTTTATCGCTTCAAATATCGTAATATTTACACAGATAATTTATATTCGGAGTTTCTATGCATTCCATTAATCTTGCCAACAGTAAGAAGAGAGATGCAAGGGCATCTTTTGAATCAGCCCATACCCCCAAATCTATCCGTTTTGCTATGAAAGACGGAAACGAGCGGCACGCTATTAAACTTTTAAAGTCCGACCTTGAGGTTTCCAAAGAAGCGTTGATGGCAAAATATAGCAATGACTACAGGGCTTTTGGCGAGATTCTTATTGCGGGTGATCCAGAGATGGACTCTGAGCAGACCAGCCGCATTATCTCCAATTCAAGTCACGGCGGACATAGGGCAGACAGGCACCCTTTTTAATTCCCTTGTGGAGGAGAAAGTGAAAAAGGGCGGATTAAACTCTAGGAGGCTAAGATAGCAAGAACGTTTAAATTCAGCATAACAGGGAGAGCACATGAATGCCGTTCCTGAAAAGATCGATCGCTCCAAGCTATACGGAATTCAAGAGGCCTTAACCCTTAATGGTGACGGCAATCCTTGTAAACTTACGGCAATGGACGAAGCGGGAACGGTTATAATTGCCCCCGGCGCTACCGCCCTTGCCTCCGTTTCAAAGAGCGGTCTCTGGATTGACAAGTCGGAACTGACCTCCGTTAAGCAGGATGGGACCTCTGCAGAGTTTATCCCCTCCACCTATTCCCGCACAATCACCCTTACGGAAACGGTGAGCGAAGAAGAGCGCCTAAGTTGCAATACCAACGCTCTATACGCCATATTTGACAAGACGCAAACTTTAACCGAAGGGGTTGGCAGCAAGATATACGCCTCTGATTCTTCATATTCCGATGCCTGTGAGGTTTCAAAAGGGTTTACTCTAGCCAACGGCGAAGGCGTATTTATGGCAGCGGGAACTCCCGCAAAGTTTGAAATGGCTGGGCTTGCGGAGGCGGTTGTGGTGGATGCGGAGGATAACGATCTCGCAACCGAAGACGACGGGTTTGATTTCAGTATGTTCTAATGTGCTGTCTGGATAGTCACAATCTGATCAGATTTTTTGAAGCCATAAAGCCTATGCGTGCTGTAGGAACAAAGAAAGTGCGCATTGGAGGCGATAGCGACGGCGGTTATGTTATGCTGGAACCCAAAGGCTCAAACAGCCGGACAGCTTACAGTATCGGCATAGGGGGCGTGATTCAATGGGATATGCAGATGGCGAATCTCGGTTACCGTATCTTTCAATATGACGCAACGATAGAAGTTCCCCCTTCAACACACCCCAACATAAAGTTTAACAGGTATAACATCGTAGGCAAAAATCCGCAGGAAAACGAAAAAACAGTTGAAGAGATAATAAAGGAGAATGAACACGAAAAAACAGATATAATATTACAGCTTGACGCGGAAGGCGATGAATGGGAAATCTTTAAAAACCTGGATAAGACGACTATGCGGCGTTTTGAGCAGATAATAGTTGAGTTCCACAATATTCTCTCTTTCTATGAAAGTTTTCCCCGTCAGTTGGATATATTGGAGAAAATCAACGAAACTCATCAAGTTATACATGTTCACGGCAACAATCGCGGGGATGCAGATTATATATATAAACAGGGTGCGCAAACTATAGAATATTTTACATGTATTCCCAGATCTATTGAAATATCTTATGTTAGAAAAGAGAGTAAGATAGAATTTATAGCAGAAGATGCTTTATTCCCTACGGAACTTGACAGTCCCAATGATCCAAATCTGCCGGATTTACATCTCGGCGCCTTGGGGGCAGGGCTGCCCTTAAATATTTTTGAGTTGATCGACACTCATCAGGTCATATCCTTTGAATTATTTGATACACTTCTGGTGAGACCGTATATTAATGCTGCCGGCTTATTTTTACATCTTGAAATGATTTATGGATTAAGGGGATTTGCAAAACAGCGTATTTCAGCGGAAAGAAAGGCTCGCAAAAAATATAAAAACAGAAATAAAATTACCTATGATCAAATATATGAATTGTTAGATAAAAAATATTCCGGTATGAAACAGAAAGAATTAGAATTCGAGTATACTGTTTCAATTGCCAATCCTTTCATAATGGAACTGTTTAAGTATGCGTTATCTAAACAAAAATCAGTAATAATTGTTTCTGACAGCTATTTGCCTAAAGATATAATAGAGAAAATGTTATTAAAGTGCGGTTACGGCGAATATATAAAACTTTTTTTATTATCAGAGCTAATGGAAACAACCCCTTATTCATCAATGTTTGGGTATATTCTGAATGATTTAAATATCTCTCCGTCAGGAACGCTTTACATCGGCAACTCTGATTGCGCAATGGCAGCAAAAGACGGAATGGCCGTCTTTCATCATGAAAAAGTATTGGAGCGGTTCTACAGATTTTTCCCTAGAGGCCGCCATTTCTCAAAAAGGGCAACTTTGGGCATATCTATAATGTTTGGTGTTTTTGCCGTATTTCATAACAGATCCTATTGGGAAAATATTGGTTATTTATATGCTGGTCCAGCTATTCTGCAATGGCGGGGAAAAAATACAGAGGAGATATTCTCTGACATATTCCGTTCGGAAGCGCAGCATACAATGAAGGGTTTGGATATGATAAAATTTTTTATAACTTTATCGGAATCGTCAGGGCACAAAGGTGATAACAAAGATAACGGGGATATAGATAATTATGAAAAAATAAAAATAGACATTTATCCTAAAATATCTGAAGGAGCAGAAAATTTTGCCGATGATATATTAAAAATATTCGGAGGAATAGATACTTTTATTAAATCATCTGATATTGTGAAATGGGTTGGTTTGTTTATGGATACGCCAACGGAAGAAGATAAGCGCTATTTTATCTGCATAAAGCACGCCGCAGACAGCGGACACACTGAATACCTTCCTCTGCTTCCGCCTTGGTATGGTGTGGCATCCGCATGGAAAGCAGCTGTCAGAAAGGAAACCATTAATCTTTTAAGAAAAATTGGATTCACTCTTATGAAATATCCCAATGGATCATATGAAATCAGTTATAAAAAATTAATTATTTTTTATAGGTATATCGATAAAAGGAAAAAAATCATTAAATTCCTCTCACTGAAAAAAAATTAAGGATTCCCTGCTGAAATGATTAATATTAACTTAACTCCCTTCCCCCTTGCTAAATTGAGGGCAGACGGGTATGAGGGCTATATTGTGGGAGGCGCCGTGCGCGACCTCCTGCTGGGGCTTCCTCTGCAAGATATAGATATAACGGTTTTCGGCGGAGACTATAAAAACTATGCATCCATTTTGGCTCGCCGCTTCAGAACAAGCACTGTCATTTTCAAAGACAATATCCGCCTCCCGCTTGGAAAACTGCATATAGATGTTTCCGCTCCCAGAGGGGGAGATATTAGGGGTGATCTTGCTATGCGGGATTTCACCGTAAATAATCTGGCTTTAACCTTTGCAGGAGAGCTCTTAGGGGATCCAACGGATCTGTTTGCCAAAAGAGTGGTGCCTGTGTACCCCCGCGCTCTTTTGGACGATCCTATAAGGATACTCCGCGCTTTCAGGCAGGCGGCGCATTTCGGCTTTGAACTTACTGACAGATTTTTTGCCCTCCTGCCGGAAGCGTGCGCACATCTGCAAAAACCGGCAAAAGAGCGGGTATGTTATGAGCTTAGGCTTTTAAGCGCCGCTCGGCCGTACGAAAAATTATACCGTTATATGGGCGATTACGGGGTGTTGGAAGCGGTTTTTGGTTTCCGTCCGAATATATGCAATCTGGTTGATGTATTGAAAGTTGCCTATGGGGAGAGTGATGACCTGTTCCCCCTATTTCTTGCCGCAATTTATTCAGATAGCGGAAGAGATATTAAACAAGAGCTTAGGGCGCTTACTGTGAGCAATGCTCATCAGAACGCTGCAGGCGCCGTTACCCGACTATCTGAACAGGTGTTCAACGGAGATGTGCACTCCGCAAAAGCCGCCCTATGGGAGGCGGAAAACATCGGATTAAAAGGAGCAGTTCTAATATTCGGCAAGGTTCACTTTGGGGAGCTTGCGGAAGAGAAGGCAAATTTTATTCAAGATAATAGAAAAGGGGGTGTCATAAGCGGTGAGGATATACTTGCACTCTCTGAAGCCGCCCCCGGCGCATGGGTAAAAACCGTTCTGGAGAGGACAAAGATTGCCCTCTCCTTTGGGGAGATAGCGGGGCGGAGCGCCGCATTGGATTATGCCCGCAAGATATGCCGGGAGCTCACATGATCTGCGATAAATGCGGGGTATGCTGTATTGTCTTTGATATATCAACCTTAAATAAGCCCGCGGGGGTGCCGTGCCCCTATTTAAGCGAAAACGGATTGTGCTCTGTATATGAAGAGCGTCCCGCGGTCTGCCGTGCGTTTAAGGCGGATGAAATCTGTGAAAGCCTTGCCGCTCTCCCCAAAGGAGAGAAGATTAAAAGACTTAACGCCATATATTATGATTAATATCGGTTTAACCGGCGGGATGGCATCGGGGAAAAATTTTGCCGCATCCGTCTTTGAAGAGCTGGGCTGCCGTACTATAGATGCGGATGCCCTTTCAAGGCAGGCAATAGCGCCCGGAGGGATTGCCGCGGGAGAGCTCTTGGAAGTCTTTGGAAGTTCCATATTAAAAGGGGTGGGCGCTAAAGAGTATATCAATGCGGAGAGCGGCGCATTTCAAGATGAATACCTTGAGCTGCGTTCCGCGTTGCGCAAACTCATAGCAGGTGATTCGGAGAAACGGCTGCTGTTGGAAAAGATTGTTCATCCGGCGGTAGAAAAGTTATACGCCGCTGAAAGAAAGAGGATAGCCCGCAAAGATTCATCCTCTGTCTTAGTATACCATGCTCCGCTGCTTACAGAGGCATATCTTAAAGATACAAACCCTGCCGACCGTGCCGAAATGACAAAAGATGACTTTAAGGCGAAAACCCCGTTTGATATTATCATTCTTATCTGGACAAGCCGTGAAACCGCCTTGAAGAGACTCGCCCTGCGTGCTTTTCCGCCCTTTGAAGAGGGGATAAAGCTATTAAACGCACAACTTCCGTTTGAAGAGAAAGTGCGCTTTGCGGATCATATAATAGATAACGACAGGAACATGGAGTGCACCCGCGCGGATATAAAACGGGTGTTCAGCTTAATAAAGATGCTTTGCGGCTGAGAGAGCCGTTTAATCAAAGCCCCTTTAAATACCCTCTATACGCTTTGTTGCGCTTTACCCCTAATTTTTTCAGTATATCCATTATTTCCGCTCTGCCGACTCCTCTATCTTTTAATACCTCCGTAAGGGCGGCTACGGAAACTTGCTCCCCGTCCGTTTTCTCTTCTCTTTCCGCACTTTCATTGTTTACTACAAGGGTAAACTCCCCTTTTGGGGTGATCTTTTCCGTCTCATGAGGGGAATTAAGCCAAACCACCTCTTCATATATTTTGGTAAGCTCCCGACAGACCGCAAGCGGAGGGGGAAAATATTTTAAAAGGAGTTCCGCCGTTTGGGCTATACGGTGGCAAGATTCGTAAATTACAATCGGGAATGGAATTTTTTTTAGCTTTAATAAAACCGCTTCGGCGCCTTTGCGGGGGAGAAAGCCGTAAAAAAGAAAACTTCCGCGGCCGGAGAGCCCAGAGGCTAACAGTGCGTTGAGCGCGGCGCAAGCCCCCGGAATAACTTCAAAAGGGATATTAGCCCTGATAGCCTCTTTTATGAACAGCATGCCGGGGTCGCTTATCCCTGGCATTCCCGCCTCGCTCACCAGCGCTATCCGTTTCCCTTCCGACAGGTGTTTTATAGCCTTTGCGGAGGCTCTCCCTTCATTATCTTTGTGATAGGATTCGATAGGCTTGGACAGCTTTAGGTAATTCAGGAGAGCTCTGGCGGTTCTGGTATCCTCCGCAAAGATTATATCCGCCTCACTGAGGGCTTGAACCCCCCTTGGGGTCATATCTTGCAGATTGCCGATGGGAGTGCCGACTATGCGGCAGTTTTCGCGGGGGAAACCGCCCGCCACCCTAGCCTTCCAGATTTGACAGGTATATTTCAGCCTGTTTCGCCGCCACCACACCGTCGCTTACTGCGGTGGCAATCTGCCTTATCTGTTTGGTGCGGACGTCTCCGGCGGCAAAGACCCCTTTCACATTCGTAAGGGTGCTTTCGTCTGCAATTATATAGCCTTGCTCATTAAGCTCAATCAAGTCTCTGAAAGGGGCGGTATGGGGGGTCTGTCCGACAAAGATAAAGACTCCGTCCAGATTAACCGTTTTTAGATCCCCTGTTTTCAGGTCTTTAACCTCCGCAGACTCCACTCGCTTTTTCCCGTTTACGGAAGTGATTACGGAAGAGTAAAATATCTCTATTCTGGGATCGCTTATTACCTTCTTAACCAGAGCTTTATCTCCGCGGAATTCATCTCTGCGGTGAATAAGGTAAACTTTCTCCGCAAAACGTGTAAGATAGTGCGCCTCTGCAAGGGCGGTGTTTCCTCCGCCCACTGCCGCAACCCGCCTGCCTTCATAAAAGTGCCCGTCACAGGTGGCGCAATAGGACACTCCGTGTCCGGCAAACATTTCCTCTCCGGGCGCCCCAAGTCGTTTTGGGGAGGAACCGGAGGCTATGATTACGGTTTTCGCTCTGACAGGTTTTTCAAGCTGCTCTGCAAATACCAGAAATGAGTTGTCAGAGGGCTCTATGCAAGAACAGGATAGGTTTTTTATGTTTGCTCCGAACTTCACCGCGTGTTCATAGTAACGTTCCGAGAGGGAGAAACCGTCCAACGCCTTTGGAATTCCGGGGTGGTTCTCCACAATGTCGGTGTTTCCCATAAGCCCCCCAGGGGTTTCCATCTCCATAACAAGGGTGGAGTAGGCATCCCGCGAGGCATACATTCCCGCCACCGCTCCCGCCGGTCCGCCGCCTATAATAACAATATCGTAGCTATCACGAATATCTTTAATATTAAAAAAATCTTTCATGCGCTTATTATAAACGCCGCTTTTCTTTTTGCAATCAAAATTTACTATTCATTTTGTCTTTGAAAAGGGCGAAACTCCTGTCTCTTCTCTTGCTGTTTACGGTTCTTCACTTTTTCAACTATAAAAGTTATGTTAATTTGCAGATTTTTTATCTTCAAACATTTTTATATTCCTTATAGGTTACTTCCACTTTTTCAGCTCGCTTAGACCCAGCGGAACGCAGAGGAGGAAGGCGCAGAGGTCGGCTAGCGGTTGACTTAGCTGCATCCCAAGAAGTCCGAACTTTGGAGTTAGGGTGAATAATATGGGGAGGAGGAAGAGGCCTTGGCGGGAAACCGCCATAAGAGCCGCTTTTACGGCGTGACCAGTGCTCTGGAGAAGCATATTTGTCAGTATCACAAACCCCATAAGCGGAAGAGTGAAAGATTGAAGCCGTATATAAAATGCCCCTATCTCCACAAGCTCCGCATCATCTTTTCTAAAAAGCCTTATAACATCCTCCGCAAAGTTAAAGATGAGCACGGAAAACACAAGCAAAACAGGGATGCTTACCTTTAAGCAGAAAAAGAAAGCCTCTTTTGCCCGCCCATACAGCTTTGCGCCGAAATTATAACCGCATACGGGCTGAAAGCCCTGTCCGAACCCCGTTATAACGGAGGCGGCAAAGATTAATATCCGCTGAACAACAGATATGGCGGCGATAGCGGCGTCTCCGAATAAGGCGGCGCTGTTATTCAAGCATATAGAAGCAATACTTGCAAAAGACTGTCTGAATAGAGACGGCATCCCTCCTTTTATAATATCTTTATACAGGCTTGCACTTGGCGAAAAGGCAGCAAGGCGGATTCTGGTCGCCTCATGTTTAGAGCATGCCAAGATAAGGATGATAAAACTAAGGAACTGACTAACCATAGTGGCAATGGCGGAACCTTTTATCCCCAGCCCTAAGACGAATATAAAAAATGGATTTAACCCAATGTTTAAGATAACCCCTGCAAGAATCCCGATCATTCCGTATAGGGGGCTTCCGTGATAACGCAGAAGATTATTCATAGTTAGGGATGTAAGGATCCAAGGGGCGCCGAGTAAGATAAAAAACATATAGTCATAGGCAAACGGGAAAACTGTAGCGGTGGCGCCGCATAAGCTCGCAAGCGGTTTGGCGGATATAAGCCCTGTTAAAGCCAGAACACACCCGCATAAAAAAGCGGAGATTACTCCGGTAGATGCCATCGTTGAGGCTTGGGAATAATTTCCCGCACCCAGAGCTTTAGATAAAAAGATCCCCGTTCCATGCCCGAAAAAGAACCCCATTGCCTGTATTATTGCCATCAGCGGGAATACAACCCCTACTGCGGCTATGGCGCTGGTTCCCAGATGACCTACAAAGAAAGAATCCGCCAAATTGTATAGGGAGGTTGCAAGCATAACAATTATTGTCGGAACAGACATGCGGCAGATGAGTGATGAGACAGGCAGCGTAGTCATATAGCGGCGTTTCTGAATATCCTCCAGATGGACGCTTAAACTGGCATCTTCATCTCCAACAATATGACTCATAGCCCAAACTTTAGCGCGGATTTCAATAAATTGCAATGCGGTAAACGGTTAGCCTTGCATTTAATCTGTTCTGCCGGAAAGAAGAGAGTAGAACTTGAAAAAGTTTCTATTTTATGGTATTTACAAAACTCGGAGAAACCTGTCTATGGATATGCCTGTTAAAAAGAAGTATATGATCTTTGAGCTTACCAAAGCTTTTTCAAGAGACGGAAACCCATATCTGCGCATGATCTTGTCTGATTCCGGCAACCTTATAAACGCCATAATGTTTGACCCCCGCCTCTCCTTTGAACCGCATAAGGGGGATCTTGTGGAAGTGACCGCAGTACTGCAGCACTTTAACGACAAACCCCAACTGAAGGTAAGCGAAATGCTATTCGTGTCCGCTTCCGCTGCCGACACTTTCCTCCCAAAAAGCAAATCTGATCCGCAGGCGATGGCTTCAGAGCTCAAACGGCTTCTGGAAAATAGTATAAGAAATCCCCACTTTGCTGCCTTATGCAAACGCTTTTTTGACGATAAAGAGCTTTGGGATGCGTTTCAAGTTATGCCTGCCGCTAAAAGCGTTCATCACGCGTATATTTACGGTTTGCTTGAACACACTTTAGGGGTCGTCCGTCTGGCGATCAAGATTACTCCCCTATACCCTCACCTCAACGGGGAGTTGGTTATATTGGGGGCGCTCTTCCACGATGTGGGGAAAGCGTATGAGCTTTCTGCGGAGGCGGGGTTTGACTATACCCTTGCCGGCAACCTCTTGGGCCATCTGGTAATCGGGGGGAATATATTAAACAGATATATGGATAAAATTGACGGGTTTCCGGAAGAGTTGAAAATACATATATTGCACCTTATGGCAAGCCATCACGGGGAACTTGCTTTCGGCTCCCCACAGGTGCCGAAAACAGGGGAAGCGCTCCTTCTCCACGCCATAGACGATCTGGATGGAAAGTTAGGGGCGGTCGCGGCTATAATAAATCGGGACGGGGTCGCCCCTGGTTCTTGGAGCAGTTACGACAGAATACTTGAGCGGCAGATATATCTGCCGAAACAGAAGTAAATCAGAGGTAATTAATGGAAAAAAAACATCCTATAAGAAATATCTTTATAACCGGAATTGTGGCGATACTGCCGTTGGCGCTGACCATATATTTATTAAAGCTGTTATACGGGATCATTGCCAGCAATCTTACCCCTCTTTCCGCCCGTTTTGCTGTATTTTTTAAGGTAAATGTGCCGGAAGCCCTTATGGGGATAGTTACGGTGGTGCTATTTGTGGTATTTATATTCCTTGTGGGGCTGCTCACAAGACTGTATATAGGAAAGCTCCTCTTAAAGCTGCTTGATAAGATAGTAAGCACAATCCCTCTGGCAAACACAATTTATATCGCCGTAAAACAGATGCTTGATTCCTTTGGTTCCTCCACCAGCAACTTCAGAAAGGTGGTGATGTTGCATGCGGTAAATTCTGATAACTACTGTATCGGTTTTGTGGTTCGCGATACCCAAGAGGCTTTAATGCCCACTGTCGAAGTGCCCGCATATAACGTTTTTGTCCCTACTGCTCCCAACCCGACATCCGGCTTCATCCTAATAGTTCCCAAAGTGCAATGTCATGATCTCCCCATAAGTGTTGAAGAAGGGGTAAAGTTTGTACTGTCGGTGGGGCTTTTAAACTTTTCCGCCCCTGCGGAAGCTGAGAAAAAGATAAAAGAATCCCTGAATGATAAGGACACTACTTAACATTTGGATAAGGTGTGGATAACTTTTACGCCTGCTTTGCTTATATAACAAGGGCGCAATACTGCTGTGGCTGAAAGAGCTTGTTACTACGCTAAGTATAAGAAGGACAGCTATTTTGTTAGCTGAGCGGAGTCAAGCATTTTTTTATAAAATTTTTTGTGGAAAAACTGTGGAATAATAAGATTAATTTAAGTGTAACTGCTTTTATTTCAAAGAGATAGTTAGTTTGCTTGATTTTTAATCACCCAAGTCGCCGCCTTTTTTGTTAGGGAGTAGGTTTATGAAAAAGTTGCGTTTATATAAGTTAAGATTTATAGCGGAAGAGGACGCCGTTTTTCTTATGAGCAAAGGAATCGCCTCCATCATTCACGGAGATGCCGCCCCCGCTGTTCTGGAGGAAAACTTTGGGAAAGAGCCGATTAGCATCTCTGTGGAAGATGAGTTGTATGAACAAGCCCGCGCCTTATTGGATGAAAAATATAACTCGGAACCGATAATACAGGTGACAAAATGGGCGGCAAGGACCCTGAAAGGAAAACATAAAAAGAAATAGCAGGCTGCCCGCAGTTCAGGAACAGCCCGAAGGCTATCTCCCTTTTTTATACCGATTTACTTGCCTATGCAGAATCTGCTGAATACCGCATCCAAAACCGCCTCAGAAACCTCTCTCCCTCCTATATCCTTTATATATTCGGCGCCCCTTTTTACGGAAAAGGCGGCAATGTCAAGGGTTGGGCTTAAAATGGCGTTATCCAGCTCTTTCACCGCATTTACCGCTTCTTCATATTGCCTGTCTGTAATTAAATCTATCCCGCCTGTTTGAGCAAGCTCCAATCTTTTGCCGATGATCTCTTTCAATTTATCCATACCAAAGCCGGTTTTAGCGGATACCTGGACATCAACGCTCCTCTCTTTACAGGAACTGTTTTCTATGCAGAGATCCGCTTTGCTGCCAACTATAACTGTGTTTTTCACATCCGTCAGCGGTACGGCTAAAGCCGTAGGATCCTCCGCTATATCTTCCGGCGAAACAAGCCAGAGTATGAGATCGGCGGATTTAAGAGCCTCTTTTGCCCTAAGCACCCCCTCCCTTTCGGCGGCGCTCTCCGTTTCCCTAAGTCCTGCGGTATCAGTGAGAATAAACTCAACCCCTTTAAGGCATATGGTTCTGGTGAGTATATCCCTGGTGGT